>DASUSA010000207.1:0-3138 GCA_036375335.1 Candidatus Limnocylindria bacterium | reverse complement strand
TGTTCACGAGCGTGCACCGCCAATTCGGCGGGCGCTTCCGCTACATCGTGTCGGGCGGCGCGGCGCTCGACCCCGCCCTCGGAGAGGCGTGGCGCGAGCTCGGCGTCGACGTGCTCCAGGGGTACGGGACCACGGAGTGCTCGCCGGCGGTCGCATTCAACCGGCTCGATCGGAACCGCCTCGGCTCGGTCGGCGTGCCGCTCCCCGGTGTCGAGGTGCGCATCGCCGAGGACGGCGAGGTCCTGGTGCACGGGCCGAACGTGTTCGTCGGCTACTGGGAGAACGAGGAGGCCACCCGCAGCGTCCTCGACGACGCGGGCTGGTATCACACCGGCGATCTCGGCGAGTTCGACCCAGACGGATTCCTCTGGCTGCGCGGACGGAAGAAGGACATGATCGTCCTCGCCGATGGGCTGAAGGTCTACCCGGAGGACATCGAGGACGTTCTCGCGGCCGATCCGCGGATCCAGGCGGCATCGTCACCGTTGCGACCGGTCATCGCGACGGTCGTCGGCCTCGAGACGCCGGGCGAGATCGTCCACGTCCACGCGGTGTTCCTCCTGAAGGATGCGGGCGTGGTCGAGGCGATCGTGCGGGACACCAACCTGAAGCTCACCGGAAGCCAGCAGATCCGCGGCTGGACGATCTGGCCCGACGACGACTTCCCCACGACGCCGACGCAGAAGGTGAAGAAACGCTTCGTCACCGAGCGGCTGGGCGAGCTTCAGCGCGGCGATCGCGTGGCCGAGGTCGTAGCCGCCGGCGGAGCGGAGCGGCAGCTGAGCGAGGTCGAGGCGTTGATCGCGCAGGTCGCGAATGTCCCCGGGGCGGTCGTGCGGCCGGAAGCGCAGCTCTCGGCGGACCTGGGGATGGACTCGCTTGCGCGGGTCGACCTCCTCGGGATCATCGAGGAGGAGCTCGGTGCGTACATCGACGAGGCCGCGCTCGCGCCGAGCGCGACCGTCGCCGACCTGGAGCGCCTGGTCCACGACGCCAAGGACGCCAAACGCGACACCGGGATTTTCGGCTGGCCGCTGAACCCGCTGGTGCGAACGTTCGGGATCCTGCTCCAGGAGTCGGTCGTGTGGCCGCTCGTGACGCTGTTCTACCGCGTGCGGGTCACCGGGCGCGAGAAGCTGCACGGCCTGCGCGGTCCGGTGCTGTTCGTGCCGAACCACTGCCTGCACTTCGACAACGGGATCATCCTCACCGCGATCCCGCTCGGCTGGCGCTGGAAGCTCGCGGTCGCCGCGGCGGCGGACGACATCTTCGGCAACCGGATCCGCGGCTTCCTCTCCGCGGTGCTCGCCGACGCGTTCCCGCTTGCGCGCGAGGGCGCGATCCGCCGCAGCCTCGAGCTGCTTGGCGCGCGGCTCGATCGGAACTTCTCCGTCCTCATCTACCCCGAGGGGAAGCTCACCGTCGGCGGCCCGCTCCAGCCGTTCAAATCGGGCACCGGTCTGATCGCGGTCGAAGGCAACGTGCCGGTGGTCCCCCTGAAGGTGAAGATCAGGAAGATGGCGCTCGTCGATCGGATCGGATGGCCGCTCCGCGGAGACGTCGAGATCGTGTTCGGCGACCCGATCACGTTCGCGAGCGGCACCGACCCGAATGTCGCGACCCAGCGTCTCGAGGCGGCGGTGGCGGCGCTCTAGGGTCGCGCGGGCGCGCTCGACTTCGGCGGCGCGAGGAGCGCACGTCCGAGCCAGAGGCCCCAGAACGGCTGCAGCAGGAAGGCGGTCTCGAGCAGCAGGATCCCGCTGTCGGTGAGATCGTTCGTCGGCCCGTCCGCCGTGGGCGAGGGCAGTCCGCCCGCGCCGAACAGGACATTCGCCAAGAACCAGAGCGCGCCGATGACTGCACCGAAGATGATCGGCGCTCGCGGCAGGCCGGACTCCATGATCGCGACGCCGCCGGCCATCATCAGCCACACGCCGATCCCGCCGAGCACCGGATAGTAGGCGAGGGTCTCCTGCTCGAACGTGAGCTGACCGGTCGCCGTCGCGAGCTCGAGGAACGCCGAGGCGCCGAACGCGAAGAGGCCGAAGGCGAACGCGGCCGCGCTCACGATGTTCGCGTGCGCGCGCGACGCTCGATAGAACAGGTACGCGACCGGGACGAAGCTCGCGGCCCAGATCACACCGGCGGCGTTGTTCAGGAGCCCCGCCGCGCCGTTCGCCTTGGGGTCGCCACCGGAGCTCAGCAGCTGGGCGAGCGCGGCGATGGAGTTGACGTACGCCGCGTATGCGGCCCAGCGGACGTTCACCGCGAGCTTCGACGGACGATGACCCGCGCCCTGACGGCCGGGCGGGTCATCCCGACCGACTGGTAGGCGTACTTCACGCCGCGCTTCGTGGTCGCGGCCGCGTGATCGCCGTTCGCGGCAAGGACGACGATGTTCAGCCGGCTCCCGTGGCTGGTGAGCGCGTTCGCGTCGGCGATGGCCGCTTCCGCGACGGCGGCCGCGCTCTCCCCGCGCGCGAGCCGATCGACCGCGGTCTTGGTCGTGACATTGCGCATCGCGAGCTCGCCGAATCCGGTGCACGCCGCACCACCGAAGCGCGTGTCCGAGTAATGGCCGGCGCCGATGATCGGCGAGTCGCCCACCCGGCCGGGGTACTTGAACCCCCACCCGCTCGTCGTGACGGCGGATGCGATGTTGCCACGCTTGTCCATCGCGATGAAGTTCACGGTGCCGCGCTCCTTCACCATCTCGAGCACGATCGGCCCGAGCGCTCGCGCGGTCGCGATCGACGCGGGCGTGTGCTTCGCGCGCCGCAGCCGCCTGATCCATTCGTCGCGCGACGCGGCGGTGAGCAGGTCCCCCTCCTCGGCGCCGATCTCCTGTGCGAAGCGCACCGCGCCACTGCCGACGAGCATCACGTGCGGCAGCCGCTCCATGACGGCACGCGCGACGGTGATGGGATGCAGGAATCCGGTGAGCGCGGCGACGGAGCCGGCCGCGTGGGTCGTGCCGTCGACGATCGACGCGTCGAGCTCGACGACCCCGAGCACGTTCGGCAGTCCGCCGTAGCCGACCGTGTCATCAGTCGGGTCCGCCTCCACGATCCGCGCGCACGCCTCGACCGCGTCGAGCGCGCTGCCGCCTTTCGCGAGGATCCGGATGCCCGCCGGCAG
>DASUSA010000206.1:0-3928 GCA_036375335.1 Candidatus Limnocylindria bacterium | reverse complement strand
CCTCCGGCGGCCAGTTCAAGGATCAGTTCATCCACGATTTCGACATCACCCGCTGGCTCTTCAAGCAGGAGGTGGTCGAGGTCACCGCGACCGGTTCGACGAAGGGCGTGCCGCAGTACGAGGCGATGGGCGACGTCGGCACGTCGGCGGTCATGCTGAAGCTCGCCGATGGCACCCTCGGCCTGATGACCGCGCTGCGGCACAACGAGGCGGGCTACGACATCCACGTCGAGATCCACGCCGCGAAGGACACGCTCGCGATCGGCATCGACCCGCGGACGCCCTGGCGATCGATCGAGGCCGACGCGCCGGCGCTCGCCGGGCCGCCCTACCCGAACTTCTTCGTCCGCTTCGGCGATGCGTACCGGGCCGAGCTCGCGCACTTCCTGAAGTTCGCCACGGGCCAGGCGGACAACCCGTGCACCGCGGCTGACGCCCTCGAGGCGCTCCGGATCGCCGAGGCGGCCGGAACATCGTGGCGGGAGCGGCGCCCCGTCGCGCTCAGCGAGATCGGGTGACGGTCAAGGTCCGATTCCTCGGCACCGGGAACGCGTTCGCCGACGGTGGCCGATCCCACGCCTGCATCCACGTCGAGGCCACCGGCGCGTCACTGCTCCTGGATTGCGGCGGTTCCTCGCTCCCAGCGATCAAGCGGGCTTTGGACCCCGCCACGATCCAGGCCATCGCGATCTCGCACCTGCACGGCGATCACTTCGGCGGCATCCCGTTCCTCGTGATGGAGCAGCACTTCGCCGGTCGCACGGCTCCGCTCGCGATCGGCGGACCCCGCGACCTCCAGGGGCGCTCGACCCGCGCCGGCGAGGCGCTGTTCAAGGATTTCTTCGGCGTGATCACGCCCGCGTACGGCCTGTCGTACCTGACCCTCGGGGAATCGCCGGTCACACTCGGTGGTGCCGAGGTGAGCGCGCATCCGGTGCAGCACGTCGCCGAGAGCGACCCCCACGGGCTGCGGGTGCGGGTTGACGGAAAGCTGATCGCCTACTCCGGCGATGCGCGCTGGAGCGAGGAGCTGGTCACGCTCTCGAACGGCGCGGACCTGTTCATCTGCGAGGCGACGAACTTCTCGAAGTCGGATCCCGCGCACCTCAGCTATCGCGAGCTCATGGCGAACCGCACGAAGCTCGACTGCGGCCGGATCATCCTCACCCACCTCGGCCGGGAGACGCAGGCCCATCTCGGCGAGCTCGAGCTCGAGCCCGCGAACGACGGGATGCAGGTCACGCTCTAGCCGGCCGCCGGTCGCCGAGGTACACCGCGCCCACCGCGACGCACGACAGCGCGATGAGCGCCCAGAACCCCGGGACGTAGCTGCCGACGCTGTCGTACACCGCGCCGAGGCTCACCGGCGAGATCGCCTGGGTGAGGGTCGTCGCGAGCGTGAGCACCGCAGCGATGCTCGCAATGCGGCGCGGCCCGTAGAGCCCCGCCACGATCGTCGAGCGCACGAGCGTCTCGGCGCCGCGGGCCGCGCCGAACAGGACGACGAACGCGATGATCCCGAGCTCCGACTGCGCGAAGAGGAGGATGAGCAGAGCGATCGGCTGCCCGGCGTAGATGAGGACCGAGATCGTGCGCGGCGCCAGGCGGCGCTCGAGCGGCGCGAACAGCAGCCGGCCGAGCACCTGCGCCGCGCCGATGCCGCCGGCGGCCGCCGCCGCGAAGCCGAGCGAGTACCCGTGGTCGCCGAGGTACGCGACAAGATGCACCGGGACGCCCACGCCGAGCGCGTAGAGCGCGAAGGCCACCGCCAGCCACTTGAACGTCGGGTGGCGCAGCGCTTCGCGGAGCGACGCGCTGAGCTCCGGGGGCGCGATCGAGACGCCGTCGTCCGGCTCGAGCGGATCACCGTCCACGCCGAGGCCGAGATCGGCCGGCCGCCGGCGGAGGAGCAGCGCGTGCGGGGCGATCGTGAGTACCGCCAGGATGAGCGCGAGCGTGACGAGCGCGGCGCGCCAGCCCTGCACCGACACGAGCCACGCGGCGAGCGGTACGAAGATCGTGCTCGCGAACCCGGCGAACAGCGTGACCAGCGTGAGCGCACGGGCCCGGTCGCGCCGGAACCACACGATCATCGTCGCGAAGGCCGGGCCGTAGTTCACGGCGGCGAACGCGATGCCGATACCGATCCAAATGAGATAGAAGGACAGCAGGTCGTGGACCTGCGACCAGGCGATCACCAGCGGCACGGCGACGATCGAGCCGGCGGTCATGAGCAGCCGCGGACCGTGCTCGTCGAGCCAGCGGCCGACGCCGAGGCCCGCGAGTCCCGAGACGACGAGCATGACCGAGAGCGCTCCCGAGATCGCCGCGCGCGACCAGCCGAGCTCCGCCGTCGTCGGGGCGATGAGGACGCTGAACGTGTAGTAGAGGACGCCCCACGAGACGGTCTCGGTGAACCCGAGCGTGATCGCGAGGATCCACCCGTAGTACGGCCGCTTCACGGCCACGAGGCTACGGGCGCGCGGCTGTGAGTGCCGAGAGCGGGATCACCTGTTGGGCGCTCGTGCCGCAGCACGTGCTCTCCGCTGAGCTGCAATCCACACCGTCGCAGCAGTCCGCGCCGCCGGAGCAGACCCCGGTCTGCGGGAGGACGAGCTCGACCGACTGCGCGCCGGCCATGTCCCCGACGAGGGCACTGGAAATGGAGCGGACCTGCTCGTATCCGGTGAGCATGAGGAACGTCGGAGCACGGCCGTAGCTTTTCATCCCGACGATGTAGAAGTCCTTTTCCGGATGGCTCAGCTCGCGCACCCCGTGCGGCGGCACAGTCCCGCAGCTGTGGACGTTCGGATCGATGAGCGGCGCGAGGGCCGGCGGCGCTTCGAGGACGTCGTCCAGCTTCACGCGCAGCTCGCGAAGCGGCGCCAGGTCCGGTCGGAAGCCGGTGGTCCCGACGATCTCGTCGAATGGTCCGAGCTCGCGTTCGCCGTCGGACACGTACACGCCGTCGGTCGTGATGCGAACTGCGGCGATGCGCAGGATCACCTGCGTGACCGCGCCGCGGTCGACGAGGCCGCGTATGCGCGTGCCGAGTGCGCCGCGCGCGGGGAGGGCGTCGTTCTCGGCGCCGCCGTATTTCGCGTCCGCGAATTGCCGGCGCACGAGCCAGGTGATCGCGGTCGCCTCCAGGTCGGCGAGGTCGATCAGCACGTCGAACGCGGAGTGGCCGCTGCCGACCACCAGCACGCGCTTCCCGGCGTACCGGGGGCGGTCGCGACCGAGCGGGTCGGCGATCCCGTAGTGGATCCGCTGCGCCGCGGCCGCCTCGCCGCGCGCGAGGACGCCGCTCGCGCCGAGCGGGTTCGGCACGCCGTAGGTGCCCGATGCGTCGATGACCGCGCGGGCCAGGATCTGCTCCTCGCCCCGCGGTGTTTTGACAGTGAGCGCGAACGGTGCCGCGTCGCGGCCGTCGCTCTTCATCTTGTCGAACCCGAGCCGGGCGACCGCGGTCACGCGGTGCCCGAGCCGGACGCGATCGCCGAGGGCGCGGCCGAGCGGTTCCAGATACAGCTCGACGAGCTCGCGGCCCGTGGGATACCCCTCGCCGTCGGGCTCAGTCCAGCCCGTCGCCGCGAGGAGCTCCCGCGCGGCCGGGTCGATGTCGTATTTCCACGGCGAGAAGATCCGGACGTGACCCCACTCGAGGACGCTGACACCGACCGCCGGGCCGGCCTCCAGAACGATCGGTGTGGCGCCCCGCTTGAGCAGCTGCGCCGCGGCCGCGAGCCCAACGGGCCCGCCGCCGATGATCACGACCGGTAATTCGTTCACGCCCCCAAGATACCCATCCATTGACGCTTGTCAATATCGAAGTTTGTGGATATAGTCGCCGGCATGGACGACATCAAGATCCTGCAGGCCATCGCCGAGCCGACCCGGCTCGCCATCGTGCGGCAGCTCGCCTCCG
>DASUSA010000205.1:0-13646 GCA_036375335.1 Candidatus Limnocylindria bacterium | reverse complement strand
CGAGCGAGAGCGCGCGCTCGCGGACGAACGACAGCAGCAGTGCCGTGGTCGCGAGCTTGGTGAGCGACGCGAGGTCGAAGATCGACTCGGTCGAGCACGGCGCGTCGGGTGGCGCGCTTGGGTCGGGACAGAGCGTGCCGGCCGCGTAGGACTCGACGCGTCCCTTCAGCTCCGTCCGCACGACGCACGCGGTGAACAGGGTGCCCGCCGACGCGTCGACGGTCGCCTTGATCCGCTCGAGGCTCAGAGCTTCTTCATCCCGTCGCCGATACGGTAGACACCCGGAACATCGACCGGCAGCGTCCCGGTCGGCGCGCCTGTCCCAGACAACACATCGGCCAGCGCGCGCAACGTCGGCTCGCGCCCGGTGTACGCGCACACGTAGCCGGACATCCCCGTTGCACTGAGGATGTCGTACGGCGACCGGAGCGAGACGAGCACCGTCGGCTTCACGGCCTGCAGGGCCTTCGCGAGCGCGGCCTGCTGCGGGTACGAGAACAGATCGGCCGACCCGAGCACCACGACATCCGCACCGCGGGCCGCGGCGACCGCGCGGTCGATGTCGACTTGGATCGGCGCGAGCGTGATCGTCTGGGTCGAGACGTTGGGCAGCCGCTGGGCCAGCACCTGGCCGAGCGATGGCTGATCCGTCACGACCGCGATGTCCGGGTTCACTGGTGAGACGACGAAGATCCTCCCCCGCAGCGGTAGGCCGCCGCTTCGGAGGACGGTGATGCTCGCGCGCGCGAGCTCGTCGGCTGTCGCGCGGTCGGCGTCGCTTCCTGCCGTGCCGCTCGGCGCGGCGCCGTCGAGGATGCCGAACCGCTCCTTGACCGCGAGGATCCGGCGCAGCGACGCATCGACGCGGCCGGTCGCGAGCGCGCCGGACGCCATGCCCGCGGAGAGCTTCGCGTGCGCGTCGAGCTGCGCGCTCTCGTCGAACCGGAACAGGAGGTAGTCCGCTCCGGCCACGAACGCGTCGTACCCGGCCTGTGATTCGGTGCGCGTCTGGGTGAGCGCGCCCATCTCGAGATCGTCGGTGATGAGCAGACCGCCGAAGCCGAGCTGGGTCCGGACTAGGTCGGTCATCACCTTGGAGGACAGCGTGACCGGGAGGTCCGGCGTCGGATCGAGCGCCGGCATCCGGATGTGCGCGCTCATGATCGCCGGCACCCCGGCCGCGATCGCGGCCTTGAACGGCGGCAGCTCGATCGCATCGAGATGCGCTCGGTCGACGTCGAGGAGGGGGAGGCCGGTGTGCGAGTCGGTCGTCGTCTCACCGTGTCCGGGAAAGTGCTTCGCGCAGCACAGGAACGTCGCGTCGGCGAAAGCCCCCGTTGCGATCGTGACCAACGCGGCGACGCGCTGCGGGTCCGAGCCGAACGAGCGGTTGAGGATGATCGGGTTGCGCGGCTCGTTGTTCACATCGGAGTCCGGCGCGAGCTCGAAGTTCACGCCCAGAGCCCGGAGATCACGTGCGGTGATGGCGACCGACTTCCGGACGCTGTCGCCTGGGTCCGGCGTCGCGGCGAGGGCCATGTTCCCCGGCAGGATGGTCGCGCCGTTGGCGATGCGCACGACCGCACCGCCTTCCTGATCGATCGACAGGAACAGTGGCAGCGTTTTCGCGTCGCTCGCGATCCGCTGCAGATCGGCCGCGAGGCGCTTCACGCTCGCGGCATCGCCGAAGTTCTCGCTGTACAGGATCACGCCGCCGACCTTCCGCTGACGGATCATCGCTTCGAGCGCCGGCGTGATCGCCGTACCGTGGAAGGCCACGCTCATCAGCTGGCCGGCGCGCTCTGCGATCGACATGTTCGCGATGAGCCGATCGACCCGGGCGGCGGAGGCCGACGGGCTCGGCGTCGATCCGGTCAGTGGATCGCACGCAGCGATGGCCGCCGCGGCGGCTGCGGAGCCGAGGAATCGGCGCCGGTTCACGCGAACCGCACCGGTAGCGTGCCGCCTGGCCGCGTGCGTCCGGCCAGGACGTCCGCGAGGGCCTGCAACGACGCGGGCACGTCGCCGTAGGTGAGCAGGGCCGGGACATCTGGCACGAGGGCAGCGTCGTACGGGCTGCGCAGCGCGCAGAGGATCCCGCCGCCCGCCAGCAGGGCCCGCGCGCGCTGCGCCTGCGCGGGATCGAATGACGCGCTCGAGGTGCACACGACGAGCGGGCCGTCGCCCGGAGGGGCGACCGGTTCGGTGGTGAACGCGAGCTTTGACCCGAGCCGCTCGCGGAGCGCGGCCTCGAAGTGCAGCTCGCGCGGCGCGAGCTCCTCGACCGGCGATCGCTGCTCGGGCTGGAACATGACGATGCGGATCGCTCCGCCGAGCCCTGGCAGCGCCGGGCCGACGTGGGTGATCGACCGGCCAGCGATCTCGAGGGCGAGCGCCTGGCCCGGAGCGTCGTCGAACGGCGCGCCGGGCACCTCGATTCCGAAGCGCTCGCGGAACGCCGCCGCGCGGCCGATCGCCTCGCGCAGGCGTTGGGGCGGCACGCCCAGTACCAGGTGTTCTGAGGCGTCGAGCTGCTTGGAGATCCCCGTCGTGACCATCACTGCGTCGATCCCGGCGTTCACGGCGCGCGAGGCGACGCGGTCAGGCGTCTCGACCTGGGTGAGGCCGGACATGTCGAGTGAGTCGGTGATGGCGAGCCCGCTGAAACCGAGGTCGCGCCGCAACAGGTCGCCGAGGATCCGCGGCGAAAGTGTTGCGATGCTGTCGCCGTCCAGCGCCGGGTACCGGATGTGCGCGCTCATCACCGCCGATGCGCCTGCCGCGAACGCCGCGCGGAACGGGACGAGCTCGCGCGACTCGAGCATCGCGCGATCGGCCGCCACGTCGACCGTCGTGTGATGCGTGTCCTGCGCGGCGGCCCCGTGGCCGGGGAAGTGCTTCGGCGACGTGGCGACGCCCGCGCCTTCCGATCCGGTCACCCATGCGGCGCAATAGCGAGCGGCCGCGGCCGCATCGTCGCCGAACGCACGCGTCCCGATCACGGGGTTCCGTGGCTCGACGTTGACGTCGCACACCGGGGCGTGGTTCATCGCGATGCCGTCGGCGCGGAGGCCGAGCGCGACCGCGCGAGCGGCGCGCTCCGCGTAGTGCGGGTCGCCGGTCGCGCCGATCGCCATCGCGCTCGGGAACACGGCGCCGTAGCCGATGCGGACGACGCTGCCGCCCTCCTGGTCCACGCCGACCGGCACCGGCGGCAGGCCGCCACGGTGCGCGGCGGCGACCGCTTCACGCAGCATGCCGCGCACCTGCGCGCGCGATCGGATGTTGCCGCGGTACGCGAAGAGCAGCAGTCCGCCGATCCGTCCGCGCTCGATCGCGTCGAGGAGCGGTCCAGGGACCGCCGGTCCGTCGAATCCGGCCCAGACCAGCGCACCACTGGAGAGACGCGCGCTCACTGGTCGAGCCTAGGTGGTCATCGCCTCCGCGGCGGTCGCGATGCGCTCGCACGCGACGCGAAGGTCTGCGACCTCACGCTCGCTGAAGCGGTCGCCGAACAACGTGCCGATCGCCCGCACCACGTTCGGCGCCGCCCGGCGGAACGCACGCCGGCCATCCGTCGTCAGCACGATGAGCTGGCCGCGCCGGTCGGACGCGCAGGCCCGTCGCTCGATGTAGTTGCGCTCGACCAGCCGGTCGAGCAGGCGGGTGAGGCCGCTCTTGGTGATGAGCACCCGGTCCGCCAGCTCCGTCGGCCGCAGGCCCTCCTTCGGTCCGGTGGCCACATTGACCAGCACGTCGTACTCGGAGTGACTGACCCCGGTGTCCGCGAGTGCGGCCTCGAGGGCGACGGCCGATGCCGTGCCCGCCCGCAGGAACGCCCGCCACGCGCCGAGCTCCGGATCGGAAGCCCGGCGTGGCCGGTCGGCCCGCCCGCTCGCGGGGGCCCCCGCCGGACCGGCGGAATATGTTGACTCGACAACTTGTTCCCGCACAACAAGAAGGATAGCACCGGCGAACGGCCGGGCAAGCACTTCCGGTCCAGGAGGACACAACACATGCAGTGGCAGATCGACACCAGTCATTCCAGCGTCACGGCGGCGGTGAAGCACATGATGCTCACGACCGTCCGGGGCGGATTCAGCGGGCCAAGCGGGGTCATCGACTTCGACCCGGCGACGCCCGAGGCTGGAGCCATCGAGCTTCGGATCCCGGCGGCCTCGGTGAGCACCGGCGACGAGAAGCGTGACGGACACCTCCGTTCGGCGGACTTCCTCGACGCCGCGACCTATCCGGAGATCGTGTTCAAGAGCACCAAGATCACGCCGAAGGGCGGCAGCGAGTTCATCGTCGACGGGGATCTGTCCATTCGCGGCACGACGAAGCCCGTCGCAGTCGAGGTCGAACTGCTCGGCATCGCCGAGGATCCGCGTGCCGGCCAGCGGGCCGTGTTCGACGCGAAGTTCAGCTTCGATCGGACTCAGTGGGGTCTCGTCTGGAACATGCCGATCCCGAGCGGCGTGCTAGTCGGCGAGAAGATCAAGGTCGAGGCGAGCGTATCGGCGACGCCCAAGGCCGAGGCCGAGGCGGTCGCGGCCTAACTAGCCGGCGGCGCGGCGGCGCGCGTGGAAGCGGGAGATCGCAAGCTCCCCAAGCGCGCGCCGCCGGGTCCGGCGCGGTTCCTTCTCGAGGACGATGCGCCGGATCTGATCCGACGACGGTACGATCGGCGCGATGCGCCGGCGGCTCCGCGGACCGGCGATGCGTCCCTCGAGCGCGTCGATCACGTCCTTCACCCGTTCATCGATCTCATGGATGTCGAGGGCCCGATCCCCGAGCGGCAGTGAGATCCGTACCTCGAGCTGGTCGCTCTCCCGATAGCCGACCCCGCGCCGCGTTTGCACGTCCAGCACGGCGCCGTGGACCCGCCGGCGCCACTCGTTGCGCGGGCGCGCGTACGGAGGCAGCGGAACGCTGATCGAGAAGCGGCGAGCCACCGCGGGAGCCTAGCGCCCGCTAGCCGCGGGTGATGATGACGTCGACGCTGTCCCACCCGGTCGCGCCGCTCGGGAACGGGTCGCGCCGGATCTCCGTCTCGCGCTCGCCGGTCTGGTCGGTCGAGCGCGCGACGATCGTGAACTTTCCGCTGCCCGACGGGGTCCAGTCGAGCTTCCAGCGCACCCAGGTGAGCTGGCCGAGCGCGGGCTCGAGTTCGGCCTTGTTGAACGTCTTGCCGCCATCGGCGGACACCTCGACGGCCGAGATGCCACGGGCGCCGGAGAACGCGACGCCGGCGATCTGGATCTTCGCCGAACCGTCCCACTTCGCCGCGCGGATCGGCGTGTCGATCCGGGTGTTTGTGTTAATGACCGCAAGGTCGGACCAGCCGCGCTCCATCCAGTACCCGAGGTAGTCGAACGTCACGCACTCGATCGACCGCAGCCACTTGACGTTCTTCATGCCGTAGATGTTCGGCACGAGGAGCCGCGCCGGGTAGCCGTGATCCTGCGGGATCGTGACGCCGTTCATCAGGTACGCGACGATCGTGTCGGGCTCCATCGCCTTCTCGATGCGGATCGAGTCCGTGTATCCGTCGACCGAGGTGAGCTTCACGTCGTACGTCTGCGCGGTCGGCTGGGCCCGCGCGAGCAGGTCGCGGAGCGGCACGCCGGTCCAGAGGGCAGTCGACATGAGATCGCCGCCGATCTCGTTGCTGATGCACTCGAGGGTCTTCACTTGCTCGACGGCCTCCAGATCGAGCAACTGGTCGTACGTGAGCGAGAACGGGCTTGCGACCGAGCCACCGATGTCGAGGGTCCACTTCGCGATGTCCACCGACGGCTTGATGAGCGTCGTGTCAACGGTGTAGTGATCCGCGTTGTCGGTAATCCGCGGTGTGAGCGGCCGGATAGCCTCGAACGCCGGAAGAGCGGGCGGCGGCGAGACCTTCGTACGCAGACGGCGGGCGACGAGCGGGATGCCTTCGGCGCCCTTGCCGAGAGCCCGGAACGCCGAGCCGCCGGCGAGGCTCGCGAGCGCGACGACCGCGGATAGCGCGGCCGCGCCGTACAGGACGCGCCTCCGCGACGGCGAGCGCTCGGCCGTCGACCGTGCTGGTTGGTTCGTGGCGACGCCGGCGAGCAGCTGCAGTCCCACGAAGTACGCGACCGCACCGACGGCGCTCGTGAGTAGGACCGAATAGAGATCGACCACCCCTGGCGCGAACAGCTGACCGAGCACGACTGAGGCGACCCAGGGCAGCGCACCGACGGCCAGGACCGTGCGATCGCGTCGTCGGGGATCGACCGCGAGGGCGCCCGCGATGGCGCCGCACCCGAGGAAGCCGACGAGGACGCCCCCGACGAGCAGGCGCTTCGCCCAGAACTGGAGGAGCCCGATGAGCGGCACGACGATGAATCCGGGCATGACCTCGATGAGAGCCTGGCCGAATGCGTCGGGCGCGAATGCGAAGCCGGCCAGGCTGGCTAGGAACGCGATGTCCAGCGCGAAGAACATCGCAACGCCACCGACGAGCAGTCCAGTGCGGGCGCGTTGACTTAGCCGGAGCCTCATTCGGAGCACACCCGTCCCATGTATGGGACGATACGCCGCCGTGTCTCAATCACCGCCACTCACCGCCGACGATCTCGCCGCATTCGCGTTCGTGAACGAGGCGGTCATCTCGCCCACGGCCGATCGCGTGGCGTACGCGGTGCGGCGCATGGATCTGCAGGCCGACCGCTATCGCGCAACGCTCTTCGTCAGCGGCGTCGACGGATCGGATGTCGCGCTCTGGACCGATGGGACGGCCGACGACGCCACGCCCCGCTGGTCGCCTGACGGGCAACGGCTCGCGTTCGTGAGCGATCGCGGCGCGGTCCCCGCCGGCAAGAAGCGAGCGCCGAAGAACGTGTTCATCGTCGACGGTACGGGCGGCGAGCCCCGGCAGATCGCACACTTCGCCGACGACTGCGGCGACCTGACCTGGCTGCCCGACGGGTCGGGCGTCATCGTCACGCTGAAGGACGCCGCTACCGGACAGCCCGACGACGCGCCCAAGGTGTACGACCGCATTCGATACAAGTCCGACGATGCGGGTCTCTTCGATCTCCGCCGCAAGCACCTCTGGCTCGTGCCGTTGCAGGGCGATCCGCGGAAGCTCACCGACGGCGACTGGGACGACGGGCAGCCTTCGGTCTCACCAGACGGCACGCAAATCGCGTTCACGTCGAACCGCTCGGCGGATCGCGATCGCAACACGGTCAGCGACATCTGGACCGTGCCGATCGCGGGCGGCTCGCCCGCGCGCGTCACGACGGAGCGCGGTCAGTACACGAACGCGTCCTGGTCGCCCGACGGGAGTGCGATCGCGTGCCTCGGGACCTCCGATGCGATCGGCGCGGGCGCCCGCAACACGCGCGTGTGGCGGTTCTCGCGCGGCGGTGGGGCCGGCTCCGACCTCCTCGGCGACTGGGACCGGACCACCGGCTCGCGCGTGATGAGCGACATCCGCGGCGAGACCGCCGCGCTTCCGCCGGCCTGGACGCGCGACGGCCGCATCCTGTTCATCGGCTCCGATCAGGGCACCGCGAACCTCTACTCCGTGCGGGCGGACGGCGGCGGCGTGCGCGCCGAGACGCTCGGCGCACACCAGCTCGTGTCCGCGACCGTCGATCGCGAGGCCCGCTGCTTCGCCGGCGTCATCGCGACGGCGACGTCGCCAGGTGAGGTCGTGACCGGTCAGCCGGGCGACGGCCTCAAGGCGATCACCGCGCTGAACCCCGCGCTCCTGGAGGCGCGATATGTCGCCGAGCCCGAGCGAGTCGAGTTCGCCGGCGCCGATGGCTGGACGATCGAGGGCTGGCTGCTCAAGCCACGTGGCTTCGATCCGGCGAAGCGCTGGCCGCTCGTGCTCGAGATCCACGGCGGCCCGCACGGCGCGTATGGCCACGCGTTCTTCCACGAGTTCCAGGTCCTCGCCGGCCGCGGCTACGCGGTGCTGTACCTGAACCCGCGGGGCAGTCACGCGTACGGCGACGCGTTCCTGCGGGCGTGCGTCGGCGATTGGGGCGGCAAGGACTACCTGGACCTCATGGCTGGCGTCGATCACGTCCTCGGGCTCGGCTGGGTCGACCGCAATCGGCTCTACGTGACCGGAGGCAGCTACGGCGGCTTCATGACGAACTGGATCGTCGGGCACACCGATCGCTTCAAGGCCGCGGCGGCGCAGCGCAGCATCAGCAACAACATCAGCGCGTTCGGCACGAGCGACATCGGCTGGCACTTCTGGCAGTTCGAGATGGGGGACGCCACGCCGTGGCGTGACGAGCACAAGCTCGTCGAGCGCTCACCGCTGACGTACGTCGAGCAAGTGAAGACGCCACTTCTCATCCTCCACGCGGAGAAGGACTATCGCTGCCCGATCGAGCAGGCCGAGCAGTTCTTCGTCGCGCTCAAGCTCCTGGGCAAGGAAGCGGTCTTCGTCCGCTATCAAGACGACTCGCACGAGCTCACGCGGGGCGGGAAGCCGCGCAACCGGATCGATCACGCGCGGCGCATCGCCGACTGGTTCGATGCCCACCCCTGAATCGATCAGGCGGGGAGTCGTCGACGACGCGAAGGAAGCTTCACGGATGCACGCTGAGACGTGGCGCACGTCGTATCGCGGGCTCGTGCCGGACGCGCTGCTGGACGGCCTTGCCGACGATCGCTGGGAGAACGGCTGGCGCCGCGCGTTCGAGTCCATGGACCCGACCCGCGTCGTGCACGTCGCGGAGATCGGCGGTCGGATCGCGGGCTTCGCCGGCGGTGGCCGCGCACGACCGGGTGCCCCGCCCGGCTACGTCGGCGAGGTGTATGCGCTCTACGTGCGGCCCGCGCATCAGCGCACGGGCATCGGACGCCGGCTGTTGAAGGCCGCGGCCGCCGATCTGGTCGACCGTGGGCTCGTCCCGATCGTGATCTGGACGCTGTTCGACAATCCGGCGTCGCGCGCGTTCTACGAGGGCCAGGGCGGCTCGGTCATCGGCGAGAAGTGCGAGCCGTTCGACGGGTACGAGCTGCACGAGGTCGCGTACGGGTGGCGCGACCCCGCGCCGCTCCTTCGGAGCTAGCCGGGCCCGAGGTCCAGGTCCTTCGGTGGCTCATCGGGCAGCGTCCACCGGATGTACCCGTACCCGGTCTCGACGTGCTGCCGGTTCGCGTCATCGGTCGCCGCCCCGAACGCGCGATCGAACGCTGCACGGTCCTGCCGCTCGATCGCGGCGAAGACCGGGGCGAGCATCGCGCCCTCGTACGTGGCCAGGCGCTCCGCGTATTTCGGACGGATGGCCGCGAGCCGGCGCTGCAGCGATCGCACGCGACGCGCGTAGAACCCGGCGAGCGGCCAGTTGCCGCCGCGCGCGGCGTACGCGCATCGCCACCACGAGTTGCCGACGAGGACCATGAGGTCCGCGGTCCCGGGCAGCCCGGCGGCGATGTGCTCTGGCGAAAGCTCGTCGGTCATGCTCACAATTCTCCGCGATGGCGCACGACCACGGCGATCCGCTCACCGCGTGGCAGCTCTTTCGATCGAGCGACCTGCCACTGCATCGCCGCATCGCGGTGGCGGTGGGCAACATCCTTCGCCGGATCACGACGGCGCCGCATGACTGCTGCGGACGCTTCGGCGAGCCGGGTTGCTGACGCGCGGCGCCGGCGGACGGTCGTCCGCCTGACGCACATCCCGGGTACCATCGGCCCGAATGAAGGAATTCCTCGAGGGGCGCCGCTTCGGCTTCGCGCTGCGCCCCCAGCTGGGTCACATCGCCCTCGGCCTCGCGATCGCGGTGACGCTCCTCGACCTCATGGCCTGGTTCGGGTGGGGTGCTCGTGACACGAATGGGTTCGTCATCGCCGCTGCATGGCTCGCCGGCGCGACCGTCGTCGCCGCGGCGCTCGCGGCCATCACGGCCGTGGTCGAGTCCACCGACGCCGCCGGAGAGGATCGCGCGCTCGCGCGCCTCGACGTCGTCGCGGCGGTCGTGGTCCTGCTCCTGTACGCCGCATCAGCGGCCCTTCGATCCACGGACCTCGCCGCGGCCGGCGCATCGCCGGGGGCGGTCGTCTCGGCCTTCGCCGGTCTCATCGTGCTGCTGGTCGACGGCGTGATCGCCTCGACCCTGTATTCGAGCCGCGAGTGGGCGATTCTGGACGAAGCGGAGTACGAGCCCCGGCGGCATCAGAAGCGCCGCCGCGCCTCCTAAACCGCAGCTCCGGTCAGAAAGAACAGCACCCGCGCGCTGACCTCGCCCGCGAGGACGCATCCCAGACCGACGAACAGCAATCCAGTGGACGCCTGCGTGTTCATCCGCGCGGTCCACCACGCCGCGAGCGCCACCGCGAGCGTCATGAACAGCCCGACTCCCACCCGCAGCCCGGTCGCGACGACGAGCGCCATCTCCATGTTCAACGAGATCTCGCCGCGCGCGACCGAGATCGCGACCAGCATGATTTGCAAGATGACCGCGCCGACGAGCACAAGGGCCGCGCGCTGCAGCGGACCGGACGAGAGCTTCGGCGTCACGAGATACCAGTGGCCGAGCAGCATCGCCGCGTCGGCGCCGCCGAGCGCGAGTGCGCCCAGCGGGAGGGCGATCAGCGCGAACGCGTCGAACGGCGACGTCGACGGTCTCGCCACCGCCGCGAGTACGAGATCAAACACGCCGGCGAGGATCGTGATGATCCCCACGACCTCACGCACGGCCTTCCATGGGGTGAACGACGCGATCAGCTGCGCGACCACGAGCACGATCACGACGACGAGCACCTGCGCGAAGGTGGCGAGCGCGGTTCCGTCGAGCCCCGCGCGGACCACGAGATCGCCGCGCGGCAGTGCCGGCAGCAGGACACCGGCGAAGGCGATCGCGCCGGCGTCGACGAACGCGGTGAGCTTCAGGAAGCCCGACGGTGCGGCCTCGGTGCGGTCGATGTACCACATGAGGAACGCGCCGCCGATCGCGAGCTCGACCATGAGCACGCAGAGCACGAGTGGCAGCGTCGCGAGGGCCATCTAGGCGAACAGATCGTCGGAGCGCGACGCGGCACCGGTCCGGTCGATCGCCAGGTGGAAATACTCCTTGCCGGCGCGCCGCTTGAGGAGGTCGTAGAAGAAGTCGCGATCCTTGTGCTGCGTCTTGTGGCACTCGAACGCCGCGGCCTTCCGCTGCTCGTAGGCGCTGACGTCGATGCTGTGGGTCGGGGTCGTTGCGCCGAAGGCGGCCGGCGCACCGGCGACGTACGGCGTCGCGCTGAAGAAGAGCCGCCGAGCGAGGTGCGGATCCCCGCGCTCCGGATACTGGTCGGCCAGCGCCGCACGTGCGAACGCCCGCGCCGCGAAGTACGACGCCGAGCGATGGTCGTCGTGCTCGCTGCCCGCGCCCTCGGGTCCGAAGGTGCACACGATCTCGGGCCGCACCTCGCGGATCGCGGCGACGATGTCGGCCGTGATCACATCCGGTGGGGCATCCTTGAGGCTGCCGTCGGGGTACCGGAGCAGCCGCGACCAGCCGTAGCCGATCGTCGCGACGGCGGCTGCCCACTCCGTCGACCGCTCCGCGCCGAGGTCCGCCTTCGACCACATCCCGAACTCCTTGCCCAGCCACAGCCCCGCGTCGCCGCGGGTGAGGGTGAGCAGGGCGACCGTGTGTCCGGCGTCGGCGAGCTTCATGGGCGTGCCGGAGACGAACGATTCGTCGTCGGGATGCGCGTAGATGAAGAGCGCAGTGCTGATGATCGACAGGTTAGCGTTCGCGCGGATGACCGACGCGCACGACCGCGAGATCGCGATGATGTTCGACCGGATCGCCGCGCGCTACGACGTCCTCAACCGCGTGCTCTCGTTCGGGACCGATCGGTCCTGGCGTCGCCGGGCGATTGCGCTTGCCGCGATCCGCCCCGGCATGACCGTGCTCGACGTCGGCGCGGGCACTGGCGACCTCTCGTTCGATGCCGCCGCGCGCGGTGCCGAGGTCATCGCGATCGACCTGTCCCCTGGGATGCTCGCCGTCCTGGAGCGCCGGTCCACCGACGCGCAGCGCGGGCGGATCAGAGCGCTCGTCGGGAGCGCTGAGTCGCTGCCATTGCCTGACGCCTGCGTCGACCGGATCGTGACCGGCTTCACCGTCCGGAATGTCGGCGATCTCGGGCGCGCGTTCGCCGAATTCCGGCGCGTGCTGCGCCCTGGCGGACGGGCGGTCGTGCTCGAGCTGTCGCATCCGCCCGGCGCCGCGTTCGCGCGGCTCTACGCCTTCTATTTCGAGCGCATCGCGCCGGCGATCGCGGTGCTGCTCGGCGGCGACCGTGACGCATATCGCTACCTGCCGCGCTCGCTGCGGCCGTTCCCTGAGCCCGACCGGCTCGCGGCAATGCTTCGCGACGCGGGATTCCGTGTGACTTTCGAACGATTGACGCTGGGCATCGCGGCCATCCACGTCGCCGAGGTCTAGGCTCGCGGCCGTGGACTTCGATATCCCCGAGGAGCTCCAGCTTCTGGGCCGCACGGCCCGTGAGTTCGTCGAGCGCCGGCTGCAGCCGATCGAGAAGCAGGTCGAAGACGACGACAAGATCCCCGACGCCGTCCTCAAGGAGATGGGCTCGCTCGGCTTCTTCGGGCTGCCGTTCCCCGAGGAGTACGGCGGCGTCGGTGCCGGCGACCTCGGCTACTGCGTCGCGCTCGAGCAGTTCGGGCGGACCTCGGCGGCGTTCTCCAACCTGATCGGCGCGCACACCTCGATCGGCTCGATGTCCATCTATCTCGGCGGGACGGAGGACCAGAAGCGGAAGTACCTTCCCGACCTCACCGCCGGGCGGAAGATCGCGGCCTTCTCGCTGACGGAGCCGTCGAGCGGATCGGACGCCGCGTCGATCCAGACCAGCGCGACCAAGCGCGGCGATCGCTGGATCCTCAATGGGACGAAGATCTGGGTGACGAACGGACCGATCGCCGACGTTGTGGTCGTCTACGCGGCGAACGACCGGAAGCTCGGGCCCCGCGGCGGGATCACCGCGTTCATCGTCGACAAGGGCTTCGCCGGGTTCCGCGTGGGCACGGTTGACGAGAAGATGGGGCTTCGGGGCAGCTTCACGGGCGAGCTCATCTTCGAGGACTGCGAAGTGCCCGACGAGAACGTGCTCGGTGGGACCGTCGGAAGCGGCTTCCGCACCGCGCTCGGCGCCCTGGACATCGGCCGCGTCTCGCTCGCCGCGGGCGCGGTCGGCTCGAGCCAGCACCTGCTCGAGCTGGCGATCGCGCACAGCAAGCGGCGGGTGCAGTTCGGCAAGCCGATCGCGGTCAACCAGGCGATCCAGTGGATGCTCGCGGACTCCGCGGTCGAGATCCACGCGGCCAGACTGATGGTCTACGACGCCGCGGCCAAGCTGGACCGCGGCACGCGTGCGTCGACCGAGGCGGCGATGGTGAAGGTGTTCGCATCGGAGATGGCCGGACGCGTCGTCGACCGGGTGCTCCAGATCCACGGCGGGATGGGCTACATGAAGGACTCGCCCGTGGAGCGGGCCTATCGGGACGCCCGGATCCTGCGGATCTATGAGGGGACGAGCGAGGTCCAGCGGATGATCATCGCGGAGGAGCTGCTCAAGGCCTGAGCGGCGGAGGTAGGGAACATGGCAGAGCTGATCGCGGTCCGGTC
>DASUSA010000204.1:0-5888 GCA_036375335.1 Candidatus Limnocylindria bacterium | reverse complement strand
TGGTGATCGTGTTCGTCGCTCAGTACGTGTCCAACAACCTCGTGCAGGCACGGTTCCAGGACGAGGCCGGCGTCATCGCCAACACCGCGACGGCCGGCATCGACGCGCGCGTCGTGACGGCGACGCGAGGCGCGCGCTTCGTTGCGGGCCTTCCCACGACCAAGCGGCTGGCCGCCGATCTCACCGCAGCGAACACCTCGGCCAAGGTCGCCGAGATCCAGCAGTTCCTCATCTTCGCCAAGGCGAGCATCGGCGCCGACATCCTGAGCTACGCAGACGCCGCCGGGGATGTTGTCACCGGCGGCCAGGACATCGCGCCCGGCGAGAAGCTCGGCACGGATCTCCTCGCGCGCGCGAATGCGAGCCCGGAGCAGGCCTACGTCCTTTACGACGAGCCCGCGGGCGTGACAGTCCGCGCCCTCTCGATCGTGCGCGACGACGCGAACACGGTCGTGCTGGGCTACATCATGGTCGGCACCGTCCTGGACCAAAGCTTCCTGCAGGCGATCCAGGCGACGTCCGACTCGCAGCTCGCGATCCTGTGGCGCGGGCAGGCCCGTGCTGCGACGATCGGGATCGACAGCTCCGAGGTCGCACAGTTCCCGACCAGCGAGGACGTCGACAATTCGCCGACCGACCTCGTCTCCAAGACGATCAGCGTCAATGGCGCGAACTACTTCGGCATCTTCACCCTGGAGCGGACGCACACCGCCAACGCCGACCCGCTCCTGCTCGGGGTGTTGGTCGCTGCGGCCCCGGTTGAGGACGCCCAGCGCTCGTTGTTCGTGATCCTCGGCGGGCTGCTCATCGCCGTGATCGCCGCCGTCATCGTCCTGTCCTATCGCTCCGCGCGGACGATCACGAGCCCGCTCGAGCATCTCGCCGATGCCGCCCAGAAGATCGAGGCCGGCGACCTCGGCGTGCGGATCGAAGCGCGCTCGCCTTACGAGGTCGGCACGCTCGAGCGGGCGTTCGACACGATGGCCCGGTCACTCCAGGAACGTGATCGCGCCCAGCAGGAGTACCTCGACGAGGTGCGTACCGTGAACGCGGTCTCCGATGCCGTCGTCGGCGTCACCGACCGCGAGCGGATCTTCGCCGAATCGCTGAACCGTCTGGTGGCGCTCGTGAAGGCGGACGCCGCGGCCATCGTGCTGCGCGGCGACGTCGGCACCGAGCCGCAGCTGGTGGCTGCGAGCACCACGAACATCGAGCCGGAGTCGGCGATGACGATCGCGTCCGACGTCCTCAGCGCGAAGACCGGCGACCCCGATGTCGTGCAGCGCTCCGACATTCCGTACGGGTCGCTGCGCAGCGCCGCGCATGTGCCGCTCTCCACGCGCGGCAGCATCACCGGGCTGCTGTCCGTGTACTTCAAGGGCGAGGCCGAGATCACCGAGTCGGAGGCCCGGACGCTGCGGACCGTTGCGCGGCTGGTGTCAGTCGCGAAGGAGAATGCCGACCTCGTCGGCGAGCTGCGTGACAACAACTTCCAGCTCGAACGCGCCAACCGCCTCAAGAGCGAATTCCTGGCCAATGTCTCGCACGAGCTGCGCACGCCGATGAACGCGATCATCGGGTACTCGAAGCTCATGCTCGACGGCCTCGACGGAGAGCTCAACGCCCAGCAGGAAGCCGACCTCCAGCGCGTCACGACGGCGGCCGACAACCTGCTCGGCCTCATCAACGGCCTGCTCGACCTCTCGAAGATCGAGGCCGGCCGGATGGAGATCAACGTCGAGGAGGTCGACGTCGCGCCGATCGTCGAGGACGTCGTTGCGCTCGTGCGCCCGCAATCGGACTCGAAGGACCTGGTGGTCACGGCGGACATCCCGGCCGACCTGCCGACGATCCTCGCGGACCGTGCGCGGTTCCGCCAGGTCCTGGTCAACCTGATGTCCAATGCGGTCAAGTTCACCGACAAGGGCGCGGTGACGGTCTCGGCCGCCAGCGGCGAGGGCTGGGTCACGGTGTCCGTCGCCGACACCGGCATCGGCATCAGCAGCGAGGCGCAGGCGTACATCTTCGACGAGTTCCGGCAGGCCGACGCGTCAACGACGCGCCGCTACGGGGGAACGGGCCTCGGACTCGCCATCAGCAAGCGCCTTGTGGCGCTGCACGGTGGCCGGATCTGGGTCGAGAGCGGTCCCAAGGGCGGAGCCACGTTCAGCTTCACGATGCCGGTGCACGTCCGGGCCGCGGTCGCCGCGGCGGGGGCGGCGGACTGATGGCGCGGATCTTGATCATCGAGGACGAGGCGAACAACCTGGACGTCGCGCGCCGCATCGTCCGGGGCGCGGGCCATGAGGCGCTCACGGCGACCGACGGCCTTGCCGGGCTCGAGATCGCGCGACGCGAGCGTCCGGACGCGGTCCTCGTGGACCTGCTACTGCCCAAGCTCGACGGCTGGTCGGTCACGCGCGCGATCCGCGAGGAGCCGTGGGCCAAGAAGATCCCGATCATCGCCGTGTCGGCGCTCGCGATGCAGGCCGATCGTGAACGCGCGCGCGAGGCCGGGTGCGACGACTTCGTGACAAAGCCCTACGCGCCCGCCGAGCTCCGTGTCCTGCTCGGCAAGTATTTCACCGACAGCTCGGCACCGAAGCCGGCGACACGGGCGACCGAGCCGTCGGCCTCGGGCATCAGCGCAGCCGAGCGGCTGGGTCGGGTGCTCGTCGTCGACGACGAGCCCTCGAACGTGGAGCTGATCGTCCGGCGGCTGGGCGGCAACGGCTACGAGACGCTCACCGCGAGCAACGGCCACGACGCGATCGCGATCGCGACGAAAGAACAGCCGGACCTGATCCTGATGGACATCATGATGCCGGGCCTCGACGGGTGGCAGGCCACCCGCCTCCTCAAGGGCGACCCGAAGACCGCCAACATCCCGGTCGTCTTCGTCACCGCGCGCGACCGTCCCGAGGACGTCGCTCAAGGCTTCGAGGCGGGCGGGATCATGTACGTCAACAAGCCGGTCGAGCCGGTCGAGCTCTTCGCCCGCGTCCGCAACGCCATCTACATGAAGCGGCTGCAGGACGACCTGCGCAACAAGAACGAGGACCTGAAGCGGCTCGAGAGCTCCCGTCAGGAGCTCATCGGGATGCTCGGCCACGACATCCGCAACCTGGCCAACAGCGTCGTCGCGTTCCTCCAGCTGGCGCGGATGGGCGAGCTCACGCCGGACCGGCCGGAGTTCGCGCAGCTGCTCGGCCTCTCGGAGGCGAACATCGCCGAGGTCCTCCGCATGGTCAACGCGCTCCTCGACGTCTACAAGATGGAAGAAGGTCGTCTCGAGGCCGTCGCCGGCGTGAACAAGCTCGCCGACGTCGTGAAACGGAGCTTCGCCCAGCTGATCCCCGAGGCGATGGCCAAGGGCATCGCGCTGGTCGAGCGGATCCCCGATGACACCACGGTGTTCATCGACGCCGGCCTGATCGTGCGGGTGCTCACGAACCTTGTCTCGAACGCGATCAAGCACACCCCCGGCGGGGGAAGTGTCACGATCGACGCTGAGTCAGCGTCCGCCGACAGCATCGTCGTGCGGGTCACCGACACAGGCCCCGGGATCCCGGAGGCGGACGCAGCGCACGTCTTCGATCGGTTCTACCAGACCGACACCGGGCGCAGCCGCGGCGGCACAGGTCTCGGTCTGGCGTTCTGCAAGCTCGCAGTCGAGCTGCATGGCGGCAAGATCGGCGTCGCCAATGGCGGCCAGCCGGGCGCGATCGTGGAGTTCACCATCCCGTCCGCGGCGCGCGTTCCGGCCGCGGAACCGGTGACGGCATGAGCTGGCTGCGTGGCCTGTTCCCGGTGCGGCGCGAGGAGCGAGGCATCGTGTTCCTCCTCTACACCCTCCTGACCGTGACGGTGATCGCGAACTGGGTCGGCAAGGTCGGCTCGAACTCGATCTTCATCAAGAGCGTCGGCGTGACGTACCTGCCGATCGCGTACGTGATCGCGCCCCTCGTGTTGCTGATCGCGTCAAGCGTGATCTTCTCGCTCGTCGGCCGGATGCGGCGCCGCGACCTGTTCATCTGGTACGTCGGGATCGTCACGCTGCTGTCGATCGCCGCCCAGGTGCTCCTGCCAGTGAGCAACACGGACTATTGGTTCACGTACGTCCTCGCGCAGGTCGTGAAGGACACGATCTACCTGATCTTCTGGGTCTACGCGGGCAATCTGTTCGACAGCGAGCAGAGCAAACGCATCTTCCCGCTGTTCGCCGGGTCGCTGCTCGTGGGCAAGATCGTCGGCGGCTTTCTCGCGGCCGCGCTCACGCCGGTCATCCACTCCGACGCGTTCATGGCGATCGAGGCCGCGGGGTTCGCGCTCGCGTTCGTGATCCTCATCCTGTTTCGTCGGCACCTGCCCGAGGGCGAGGGCGCGATCACGGTCGAGAAGGCCCAGCCGAAGAGCATCGGCCAACGGCTCGCGGGGTCGCTCAACGGCTACAAGCTCGTCTCGCGTGACAAGCTGCTCCGTCCGTTCGGGGTGAACATCTTCTTCTGGTATTTCCTCATGCAGATCGCGAACTACCTGTTCGCGGCAGGCCTGGATGCGGCGTCGAAGGCCGGAACGCTCCAGCAGTCGCAGGACGACTACACGCTCCTCTACGCGTCCGTCTACACGAGCGGCTCGATTGTCGCCCTCCTCATTCAGACGTTCCTCACCGGAGGGCTCATCCGCCGCTTCGGCGTGTCGGTCGTGATCTTCGCGTTCCCGCTCTGGTATCTCATCACGTTCGGCGCGGGTACCTACTTCGGGCTCACCGCGGGCGCCGGGCTGCTCATCGCGATCCTGCTCCAGGCAGCGGAACGGATCGTCATCCCGGCGGTGCACCTGCCGGCCACGCAGATCATCTACAACCAGGTCGCCTCGACCGTTCGCCCTCGCGCGCGCGCGTTCTTCTCCGGTGGCCTCAATGCCGTCGCGGAGATCGGCGCCGCGCTCGTGCTCGTGGCGGGCGCGATCAGCGCGAGCCCGCAGGTGGTCCTTGGATTCGGCACGGTCTGCTCGGCGCTGTTCGTCGGTAACACGTTCGGCCTGCGCCGCGCGCTTGGCCGGCGGATCGTGCAAAACCTTCGCTCCGAGGACCCCGAGCTGCGCCGCAACGCCGCGCAGATGCTCCACGGCGAGGGACGCGCGGTGCCGACGGCCGACCTGCAGGGCCTGCTTGGCGAGGGCAGCGCGGACATCGAGGCGCGCGTCCAGCACGCGCTCGTCCGCCGCGGCAAGCTGCGCGTCGCCCAGGGGCACACCGAATGACCTCCGAGATCCAGTCCGACCGCTCGGTCCAGCCGGAGAGCGTTCCGCGGCACGAGGACCGGTTCATCGCGAGTGAAGAGCTCGCCCGCTTGGTGATGCGCACCGCGGGCTCGCATCTCCAGCTCGCCCAGGACGACCGGCCATACCAGTGGTCGACCACGGCGTACTGCGACACGTACGACTGGGCGATCTACCGCGCGGCCGAGGCGGGCAAGGCGCTGCGGCTGCGGTTCCGCGAGTACCACCGCACGCGACCGGACGAGGCGTTCACGAGCGCACGCCTCTGGCTCGAACTGAAGGAAGACACGATCGACATGTCCCGCAAGGAACGGTTCGAGATCTCTGGCGACGCCGTACCGGCCTTCCTGCGCGGCGAGACGACGCTCACCGACGCGGCGACCGGCCTCGGTCAGAAGGCCGCCGAGCTCGTGCATGCTGGTGCTCGCCCAGTCGTTGTGACGCAGTACAACCGGCTCGCGTACGCGTCGCCAGGTGACCGGATCCGCATCACAGCGGACCACAACCTCATCTACCTCGCGGTGCCGTGGACGACGAACGCCGACGACTCGGTCCCGATCCGGATCGGTCCGATCCTCACGCGCGAGACCAATGTCGTCATCGAG
>DASUSA010000203.1:0-12530 GCA_036375335.1 Candidatus Limnocylindria bacterium | reverse complement strand
CATAGAAAATCTCGAATGAGTAGTAATTCGGCGTGGCCCGATCGAGCCACAGGATCACGCCGATGGCCAGGACTCCGCCAACGGTGCACGCGGCAGCGCGCGCCGGAGTCCTAGCGCGAAGGTTCATCATGCGAAAATGATGCCGCCGCGAGCGGGTGTCGGCATCCCCCGCGGTGGGGTGAACGCACTACGTCAAATGGATGAGCTACGCACCCTGAGGCGAGCCGGACGGGTCGAGCGACACAAAGTACGACTCGCAGGCCATGTCGATGAGGTCCGGGGTGAGCTGGGCCGGGCGCCCGAGGAAGCGCGCGGTGTCAGTGAGCTGCTCGAGGATGTCGCGCGGATGGCACGACCGCAGCCCGAGATTCTTGCGGCGGTAGTGCGCGAGGATCTGCGACATCGCATCGGACCGGTACTCGATCTGCTTGCGCTCGCACATGCGCTTGAAGATCTCTTCATACTGCGCGACGGTCGGCGCCTCGATGCCGATCTTGTAGCGGATCCGGCGGAGGAAGGCCTCGTCGACGAGGTCCGCGGGATCGAGGTTCGTCGAGAAGATGATGAGCATGTCGAAGGGGATCTCAAGCTTTTTCCCCGTGTGGAGCGTCAGGTAGTCGACGCGCTTCTCCAGCGGCACGATCCAGCGGTTCAGCAGGTCCTTCGGTGAGACGCGCTGGCGGCCGAAGTCGTCGACCATGAAGATGCCGCCGTTCGCCTTCATCTGGAACGGCGCCTCGTAGAACTTCGCGCTGTCGTCGTAGATGAGGTCGAGCGTCTCGAGGGTGAGCTCGCCGCCGGTCATCACGATCGGGCGCTTGCTGATGATCCAGCGGTGATCGAAGCGCAGGCGGTCGGCGACGATCGGATCGAGCGCCGCGCGGTGATAGACCTGGTCGTAGACCTTGATGATCTGCTGGTCGACCTCGACCGCATAGGGAAGCACGACCTCGCCCCGGAGCAGTGATACCAGGACTTCCGCGATGGTCGTCTTGCCGTTGCCGGGTGGGCCGAACAGGAAGATGGACTTGCCCGAGTTCACGGCGGGACCAAGCTGCGCGAGCGTTTCGCGCGGGATGACCATGTGGGAGAACGCGTGCGTGAGCTCCTCCTGGGTGACGGAGATGTTGCTGATGCTCTGCCGCTTCACGGCCTCGAGGTACGAGGCGAGCGGCACGGGCGCCTTGCCGACGTACTGGCTCCGCGCGAGCGACTCCTGCGCCTTCTCCGACCCGCGATCGACGATGACGAACTGGTAGCCGGCCGAGGACAGGCCGGTACCGCCGCGGATCTCGACGAGACGCTCGCCCTTCATGAACTCCATGACCTTGTCCACGACGTTCGTGATCGGCAGTCCCAGGGCGGTCGATACCTCGCCCATCGTCATCTGGCCGCGCAGGTACAACGTCTTGAGGGCGAGGTCGGCGATGAAGCTCAGCGTGAGCCCGGTCTGCTCGATGGACTGCGGCTCGGGCGGGAGCGGGATTTCCGGCGTCGCGGGCGTGCCAGGCGTTCCGGGCGTGCCGCTGAGCGGCATCGTCGGAGCCGGACGCGTCTGCGGCTGGTACAAGCTGGTCCCTTCCCTCACCGAGGTGACTAACGTTTCGCTGCGTTCAGCATAGCCTCGAAGGCTTCTTCATCCATCACCTTGACACCGAGTTGCTTGGCCTTTTCGAGCTTCGTGCCGGCACCCGGACCCGCGACCAGCAGGTCCGTCTTGGCGCTCACAGCGCCGCTCGGCTTGCCCCCGAGCGCGCGCACGAGCGCTTCTGCATCTTCGCGACTGCGGCGTTCGAGCGTGCCGGTGAACACGATGGTCTTGCCGGCGACGGGGCCTGCTGCGACCTCGACGCGCGCGGCCGGAAGTACCGGTACCACGCCGGCCTTCACGAGCTTGTCCATCATCGCGCTCTCGGACTCATCGCTGAGACACGCGCGGATCGCATCGGCGACCTTCGCGCCGACGCCGGAGATCGCCTGCAGATCCTCGGCGCTCGCGCCGCGGAGTGTCGCGAATACGTCGGCGAGCGTCGCGCCGTCCGGCACCTGCGCGGCGACCCATTGCGCGAGGTCCTCCGACGTGGTCCAGCCGACCTGCGGGATCCCGAGGGCGTTGATGATCCGCGCGAGCGGCCGTTGCTTCGCGTTCTGGATCCGGTCGTAGATGTTCGTCGCGCTCTTCTCGGCGAAGCGGTCGAGGTCGAGCAGCTGCTCCTTCGTGAGGAAGAAGATGTCGGCCGGGTCGACCACGAGACCGTTCGACTGCAGCTGCTCGATGAGCGCGCCGCCCACGCCCTCGATGTCGAACCCGCCGCGTGACACGAAGTGGCCGATGCGCTGGCCGGTCTTTGCGGGGCAGACGGCATTTGCGCAGCGGTATGCGACTTCGCCCTCGCGATGTTCGACCCGCGTGTCGCACACCGGACACCGCTCGGGCATCGCGAACTCCGGTCCACGTTTCGGCTGACGCTTGCCGTTCGCGGCGAGCGGCGGCTCGACCCGCACGACCTCAGGGATCACGTCGCCGGCCCGCTGGACGACCACGCGGTCGCCGACGCGCACGTCGAGCCGCTTCACCTCGTCGAGGTTGTGCAGGGTCGCGCGCTTGACGGTGGTCCCGCCGATGAGCACCGGCGCGAGCCACGCGACCGGCGTCAGCACGCCGGTGCGCCCGACGTACACCTTGATGTCCTCGATCGTCGTGGTCGCCTGCTCCGCCGGGAACTTGTACGCAACGGCCCAGCGCGGGTTGCGCGAAACGAATCCGAGCGTCTCCTGATCGGCGACTCGATCGACCTTGACGACGATGCCGTCGGTCCCGTAGTCAAGGTCGTAGCGCTTCGTCCCCCATTCTTCGATGAACGCGAGCACCTCGTCGATGTCCTTCGCCTGCCGGACAATCGGGTTCGTCCGCAGACCGAGACCGCGCAATCGCGCGAGAAGCGAGTGCTGCGAGTCCACGGCCAGCCCCGCCGCGCTATAGACCCACATCGCGAGGTTCCGTTTCGACGTGGCCGCCGGATCGAGCTGGCGGACCGCGCCCGCTGCCGCGTTGCGCGGATTCGCGAACGGCGCCTCCTCACGTTGGAGCCGCTCGCGGTTCGTCGCTTCGAACGACGCCGTCGGCAGGTAGACCTCGCCGCGGATATCGACGCGACCGGGGACCTTCTCACGGAGCGTGAGCGGGATGGATTTGATGGTCCGCAGATTCGCCGTGACGTCCTCGCCGACGGATCCGTCGCCGCGCGTGGAGCCCTGGGTGAACCGGCCGTCGACGTACGTGAGATTGATGGCAAGGCCGTCGATCTTCAGCTCGCACACGTACCCGACGTCGTCGCGACCGAGCGCCTTCCGGACGCGCTGGTCGAACGCTCGGACCTCGGCCTCGTCGAAGGCGTTCGAGAGGCTGAGCATCGGATGGGCGTGCTCGACCGGCGCAAAGCGGTTCGACGGCGGCGCGCCGACCCGCTGGGTCGGTGAGTCTGCCGTGACGAGCTCCGGGTGTTCCGCCTCGAGGTCCTGGAGCTCGCGCATGAGCGCGTCGTACGCGAAGTCGTCGATCGTCGGCTGATCGAGGATGTGGTACTCGTAGTTCGCCTTCTCGATCTGCTCGCGGAGCGCGGCAACGCGTTTCTGGGCTTCCGCAGTGGCCATAGTGCTGATTCTCCCAAAGGATGCCGCACCACGCCTGTTCGACTTGGCACTGCGTTCTTCCTAGCTCTTCGTCAACCCCGCGAAGCTCGCCATCAGCTTCTTCACGCCCTTGCCGGCGAACGCGACGGTCACCTCTTCATCGTCGGGACGCACCGCGCTCGACACGACGATCCCCGCACCGAACGCGGGATGGACCACATGGTCGCCCGCGCGGAAGATGGTCTCGCCCGACGCCGCGACCCGGGCGGCGCGATTCACCTGCGCCGCGCTGGGCTCGCGACCAGCGCCGCCCCAGGTCGGCGGCAGGTCCGCGATGGCCGCGGCGTGCCGCTGCGCGCGGCGCGCCTCGTACCGTTCTCGGCCGCGCTCCCAGTCAAGCTCCTCCCACTGATCGCGCTCCTCGGTCTCGATCTCGCCGCGAAGTTCGATGTCCTCGGGCAGTTCGCGGAGGAACCGCGACGGCGGGTTCTCATTGGTCCGGCCGAAGAGCTGACGCCGTCGCGCGAACGTGAGGTAGCAGCGATGCATCGCCCGCGTGATCGCGACGTAGCAGAGCCGGCGCTCCTCCTCGAGCTGCCGCTCGTCCTCGAGCGACCGCGAGTGCGGGAAGACGCCCTCCTCCATGCCGGTGACGAACACGATCGGGAACTCGAGGCCCTTCACCGCGTGCATCGTGATGAGCGTCGCCGCAGGCTTTGCCTCGGCGAACTCATCAACATCCGAGACCAGCGCGACCTCCTCCATGAATGACGGGAGCTGCTCGTCGCGCGGCAGGTTCACGTAGTCCTCCGCGATCGTGCGGAGCTCGAGCACGTTCGCGTAGCGCTCCTCACCGTCCTCGGTTCCGTCTTTCAGGTAGGCGCCGTACCCCGTCGCTCGAATGACCTCGTCGACGATCTCGGGGAGGTCCTTCAGCAATAGCTCGTCGCGGATCCGCCCGAGCAGCCGACCGAACGCGACCATCGCGGCCGCTTGCCGCTTCGGGATCTCGGGCGCCTGCTCGGCGTCGACGAGCGCCGCGGCGATCGGGACGCCTCGGGCCTTTGCGAACGCGGCCAGGCCGGCCTGGCCTTTCGCGCCGATGCCACGCGGCGGGGTGTTCAGCACCCGCCCGATCGCGACGCTGTCTACCGGGTTCCGCAGCAGCCGCAGGTACGCGAGCACGTCTTTCACCTCGCGCCGCGCATAGAAGGACACGCCGCCGACCACCTGGTACGCGAGCCCGAACCCGCGGAACACGTCCTCGATCGCGCGCGACTGCGCGTTCGTCCGGTACAGCACAGCGACGTCGCGCGCGGACGTCACGTCGCCCTCCCGCCGGAGCCGCTCGATCTCGCGCGCGATCGTCTCGGCCTCGTGGTGCTCGTCGTGCGCCTGCACGACGACGACCGCCGCGCCGCCCTTCCGGTCGGTCCAGAGCTTCTTCTCCTTGCGTGCGGCGTTGTTCCGGACGACGCTGTGCGCCGCGTCGAGGATCCGCTGCGTGCTCCGGTAGTTCTGCTCGAGCTTCACGACCGTGGCCTTCGGGTAATCGCGCTCGAAGTCGAGGATGTTGCGCACGTCCGCGCCGCGCCAGGAGAACACCGATTGGTCGTCGTCGCCGACGACGCAGAGGTTCTGCGTTCCGCCGGCGAGGTAGCGCAGGAGCACGTACTGCGCGCGGTTCGTGTCCTGGTACTCGTCGACCAGGATGTGGTCGTACCGGTCCTGCCACTTCTCGAGTGCCTGGTCGCTCGTCTCGAACAGCCGGCACGGCAGGACCAGGAGGTCGTCAAAGTCGACCGCGTTGTTGTCCTTCAGGAGCGCCTCGTAGCGCCGCCAGACCGTTGCGGCGAGGCGCTCGAGCTGGCCGTGAGCCTCGTTCGCGAGGTCGGCCGGCCCGCGGAGCTCGTTCTTGGCGCTCGAGATCACCCCGCCGATCGCCCCGGGCGAGAAGAGGCGCTCCGAGACACCGGTGTCGCCCATCGCCTGGCGAAGGAGGGCCCGTTGATCGGCCGTGTCATAGATCGCGAAGCCGCGGTCGAGGCCCACCTCGGGGCCGTCCCGGCGGAGCAGCCGGGCGCAGAAGGCGTGGAAGGTGCCAGCCGTAAGGTCGGCGAGCGCAGCGTCGCCCAGGAGCTTCTGCAGCCGAGCGCGCATCTCTTTTGCCGCCTTGTTCGTGAAGGTGACCGCGAGGATCTTCCGGGGCGGGACGCCGAGGTCGCGGACGAGGAACGCGATGCGGTGCGTGAGCACGCGGGTCTTGCCCGATCCGGCCCCGGCGAGGATGAGGAGCGGGCCGCCGGGATGGGTCACTGCGGCGCGCTGCTCGGGATTCAGGACGTCGAGGATCGGGTCGGCGCTCACCGTTCGATGGTAGGTATCGCGGCGACTATCACGGGAATCCACAGTCGCGTGGATGGACCGTGGAAAACCGTCCGCACGTCGTGGACAAGATCGCGGTGGCTCATCGCGAATTCGTGGATAAAGCCGTTGTTCGCTCGGTGTCTCGGCGGCTATGTTTCACCGCGACCCGAGGGGTCTGCCAAGAGGAACAGTCCCGAGATTCCATCAACGGAACTGGACCTCAGGAGCGCAACCGGAGATAGCATCAAAGGCGGTCCGAGAGGATATCGAGGATCGGCTCCACGGCCAGGCTGCAGAGCTTTGAAGCTGCGGCAGGGCACGGAGGCAGGTCGCTCGGGTCGTTTCTTTGTCCTCGGCATCCGGCCCCGTCCGACCTGCGTACAGTCGTTGCATGGCTGACCCGCTTCCGGGCGACGAGACCCTCATGTCGGCGCTCGCCGAGCGCGATCTGTCCGCGCTGGCCACCCTCTACGACCGCTACGGGCGATTGGCGTACGCCCTCGCCTACCGGATCCTCGGCGAGAGCGAGGCAGCCGAGGACGTCGTCCAGGACGCCTTCATTTCGGCCTGGCGGGGCGCCGCCAGCTACCGCCGCGAACGGGGTAACCCGCGCGGCTGGCTGCTGTCGATCGTCCACCACCGCGCGGTCGACGTGCTCCGGCGAAAGACCGCATTCCGTCCAGCCCCGCTTGAGGTCGCCGAGCAGCGCGCCGCCGACGAGGACACCGCGGCGATGGCCGAGCGGAACGTTGAGCAGCAGACGGTCCGGCTTGCGCTCCAAACGCTTCCCGAGGCCCAGCGCCGAACGATCGAGCTCGCCTACTTCGGCGGGTACACCCACGTCGAGCTCGCAGAGCTCATGGGCGTCCCGCTCGGCACGGTGAAGGGCCGGATGCGGATCGGCCTCCAGAAGATGCGGCGCGCACTCGAGGGGAGTCGGGCATGACCGAGCACGTCACCGACGACCTCGAGCTGTACGCCGTTGGCGCGCTCCGGCCGCGCGAGGCCGAGCGTGTGGGCGCGCACCTCGCCGAGTGCCCGGTGTGCCGCGAGGAGCTGGCCGAGATCGCGACCGCCGTGAACGCGCTCCCGGACATGGTCCTGTTGCGCGAGCCGCCGGCCGCTTTGAAGGAACGGATCCTGTCCGCCGCGGCGGCCGACCTCCCGGCCGGCAGCGCAGCGCCGCTACGGCGGGAGACGAGCTGGACATTCCGGCCGACGTGGAACTGGGTCGGCGTCGGCGCACTCGCGGCGGCGGCACTGCTGTTCTTCGTCCTCGACCTCAACTCGCTGCGTGACCTGCGCGCGGCCGAGACCGAGCGCGCGGAGTACGCGTCGATCGCGGCGAAGGTCTCGCACGGCGGGACGAACTGGTACATGGTCGGACTCGACCAGTGGCAGGGCTCCGGCGGCACGCTGTTCTCACCGGGTAACGCCGCGATGAGCCCGTTCGTCGTGTTCCACGACCTGCGGCCACTGACCGGCGGCGCGATGTACGCAGTGTGGCTCGTCGACGCCGACGGTCACTGGGTACGCGGCGCGAACTTCGGGCCGAACGGCGAGGCTATCCAGAGCGTCGACCTCACGGTGCCGGTGGCGAGCTTCACGCAGTGCGCAGTGACGATCGAGATGTCCGCCGAGGGCAAGCGCGCGGGACCCCTCGTCATGCAGTCGCGCATCGCGCCACCCGGGCAGTAGGAAAGGCCCGGACCGCATCGGTCCGGGCCCCTCACGGTCGCGACGTATGTCTGTCTAGGCCTTCATCCCGCCCATCGAGGTCATGCCCATCGGCCGGAACGCCGCTACGAGCGCCCAGATGCCGACGACGAGGTGCAGGATGTCGTCCGCAGGACTCTCGAGGTTCGCGAATCCCACGTTCGGGGCCGCGTTGCCGGCAACCACGAAGCCGTACACCGTGGCGAAGAGAGCAAAGACGCCCACCGCGGCGACGAGCCATTTTTGGAGCATCGCGTCCTTCAGCACAAATGACGCGCCGATCGCGACGACGCCGAGGATCGTGTGGATCACGTTCTCACCGTTGTCGAGGTAGAAGAAGCTCTTCGTATCGTTGAACACGCCGAGGTAGCCAACAATGCCTAGCAAGAGCAGGATTGCGCCGCCGATCTGTAGGAATTGCTTCGGATTCATGGGTCCCTCCCTCCGGCTCTCGGCCGGTTCGGCCCTCAATCTATGGGCCACCGGTCAATACGATGGTCGGACCACGATCGGATGCGCACCGGGATAGACAGAGGCCCGGGCTCCCGCCCGGGCCTCCAATTCGGTCGACTTGTCGCTGGTCGCTAGTAGTCCATCCCGCCGCCCGGGGGCATGCCCGCCGGGGTCTTGTCCTTCTCAGGAAGATCAGTGATGAGCGCCTCGGTGGTGAGGATCATCGCCGCGACGGAGGCCCCGTTCTCCAGAGCGGAGCGGGTGACCTTCGCAGGGTCGATGATGCCGGTCTTCACGAGGTCGACGATCTCGTTCTTGATCACGTCGTAGCCCCAGGTGCCGGACTTGGACTCGGCCTGCTTGCGACGGACGCCTTCGAGCATCACGCCGCCGTCCTGGCCCGCGTTCGCCACGAGCTGGCGGAAGGGCTCTTCGAGCGCGCGGCGGAGGATGTTCACGCCGGTGAGCTCGTCGCCGGTGGCCTGGACCTTGTCCAGCGCCTTGACCGCGTTGAGGAGGGCGACCTCACCGCCCGGAAGGATGCCTTCCTCGACGGCCGCACGGGCAGCGGAGAGGGCGTCCTCGACGCGGTGCTTCTTCTCTTTGAGCTCGATCTCGGTCGCGGCACCCACGCGGATGATCGCGACGCCGCCGGCGAGCTTCGCGAGACGCTCGTTGAGCTTCTCCTTGTCGAAGTCGCTGGTGGTCTCCTCGATGAGGGCCTTGATCTGCTTGACGCGGGCCATGATCCCGTCCTGGGAGCCGTGGCCCTCGACGAAGGTCGTCTCGTCCTTGTTGGACGTGACGCGACGCGCGCGGCCGAGGTCGGCGACGGTGGTCGAGTCGAGCTTCCGACCGACCTCCTCGCTGATGACCTTGCCGCCGGTCAGGATCGCGATGTCCTCGAGCATCGCCTTCCGGCGGTCGCCGAAGCCCGGGGCCTTCACGCCCAGGACGTTGATGGTGCCGCGGAGCTTGTTCACGACGAGCGTGGCGAGGGCCTCGCCGTCGATGTCCTCGGCGACGATCACGAGGTTCTTGCTGACCTGCACGAGCTTCTCGAGCACCGGCAGGATGTCGGTGATCGCGGAGATCTTCTTGTCAGTGATGAGGATGTAGGCGTCCTCGATGATCGCTTCCATGCGATCGGCGTTCGTGACGAAGTACGCCGAGATGTAGCCGCGGTCGATCTGCATGCCCTCGACATATTCCTTCTCGAACTCGAGGCCCTTCGACTCTTCGACGGTGATCACACCGTCACGGCCCACCTTGTCGTGGACCTCGGCGATGAGCTCGCCGATCTCGTTGTCCGCGGCGGAGATGCCCGCGATGTGCGCGATCTCCTCCTTGCCCTTGACCTCGACGGCCTGTGACTTGAGCTCGGCGACGACGGCGTCGACGCCCTTCTCGAGGCCCCGCTTCAGGAGCATCGGGTTGGCACCCGCGGCGATGTTCTTAAGTCCTTCGGTCACGATCGCCTGGGCGATGACGACGGACGTGGTCGTGCCGTCGCCGGCGATGTCGTTCGTCTTGGTCGCGGCTTCCTTGAGCAGCTGCGCGCCCATGTTCTCGAACGGGTTCTCGAGCTCGATCTCGCGCGCGACGGTGACGCCATCGTGAGTCACGGTCGGCGCGCCGAACTTCTTGTCAACGGCGACGTTGCGGCCCTTCGGGCCGAGGGTGGTCTTCACGGCGTTCGCCATCTTGTCGACGCCCGCCTTGAGCGACGCTCGCGCGTCCTGGGTGAATTCGAGTTGCTTGGCCATATTTTCTTCCTTCCCTTACGACTCGATGAGCGCGAGCACGTCGTCCTGCGAGAGGACGAGCAGCTCGTCGTCGTCGAGCTTGAACTCGGTGCCGGCGTACTTCTGGTAGAGCACCCGGTCGCCGACCTTCAGGATCATCTCGGTCTTGTTCCCGTTCTTGTCGAGACCGCCCGGACCGACGGCGAGGACCTTGCCCTCCATCGGCTTCTCCTTGGCGGTGTCCGGGAGGACGAGACCGCTCTTGGTCATCTCCTCACGCTCGATCGCCTTGACGACGACGCGCGAACCGAGGGGCTTGAGCTTGAGCTTGAGCGTGGGCTTCTCCGCGACTGCTGCTGGCATGTGCTTCCTCCGATACCTTGTGCGTGATTTGGCCAGGCAAATGCCGGGTTTTGGCTTCGCGAACGGACTTAGCACTCCCCTGGCGCGACTGCTAACAGAGTAGAAAGGCCGCCCGGGACTGTCAAGACAGCGCCCGGCGGCCAAGCGAGCCCCGGCAGCACTTCCCTATGGTTGCGCCGTGCAGATCGACCGCCTGGAGACCTGGGTCCTCGAAGCCGACGGCCAGGCCATCGAATTCGGGGCTGGGAATTACTCGACGTTCAAGGCGATGGTCGTCGCTATCACCACGGACGACGGGATCACCGGCTGGGGCGAGTGCATCGCCCGGCGCGCGCCGAAGGTCCTCGACACCGTGGTGCGCGAGCTCCTCTGGCCCGTCGTGAAGGGCCGCGATCCGCACGACGTCGAGGGGCTCTGGGACGAGCAGTTCGCGCTTCTACGACCGTGGGGCCACTACCGCGGGTTCGTCCAGGAGGGGATGAGCGGGATCGACCAGGCCCTCTGGGACATCCTCGCCCAGGCGCAGGGCATCCCGTTGTACAAGGCGCTCGGTGGCGCTGGGCGCACCTCCGTTCCGGTGTACGGATCGAAGGTCTACACGGCCGATCCGGCGGCGATGGCCAAGCAGGCGAAGGAGAAGGTCGACGGTGGCCACACCGCGATCAAGATCCAGCTCGGCCGCAACGCCGCGCGGGACGGCTACCGCGGGGACATCGCGGTCACGAAGGCGATCCGCGAGGCGGTCGGGCCGAAGGTCGACATCGGCGCCGACGTGAACAGCGCCTACGACGCGGCGACAGCGATCAAGGTCTGCCACGAGCTCGCGAAATACGACCTCTGGTTCCTCGAGGAGCCCGTGTTTCCGGACGACATCGACGGGTACGAGCTCATCCGCCGCTCTCAGCCGATCCCGCTCGCCGCCGGCGAATCCGAGTTCGGGATCTTCGGGTTCCGCGAGCTCCTGCAGCGGCGGGCGATCGACATCGTGCAGCCCGACATCGCACGCATCGGCGGCTTCACGGCGGCGAAGCGGCTCGGCGCGCTCGTGCACGCGCACAACGTGAAGTACGCGCCGCACACCGGATTCTCGTGCGGCCTCGCGCAGCTCGCGTCGTTGCACCTCGCGGCCGCTGTGCCCAACCTCGCGCGCCTCGAATGGATGTGGATCGGCAACCCGCTCGCGGAGATCTTCGAGGGGCCGCTGCCGCAGCCGAAGAACGGCACGCTCGCTGTTCCGACCGGGCCGGGGATGGGTCTTGCCGTCGATCGGAAGAAATTGGAGAAGCACCGGGTCTCGTGATCCCGCGGTCGCGATCGGTGAGAGCCGCTAGGCCACCGGTCCGCGGATAGTCTCTGCCGCCCGTTCGGCGCTCACCCGCCCGGCGCGAACATCTTCGAGCAGCGAGGAGCGGATCGGCCCGCGAAGTCAAGCCACGGCGGCTTCGAACTCCCAGTCCACTGCGATGAGCGTGTCACGCGGTAGCCGCTCGAAAACGTGAGTTGGCACCACCACCTCGCGGACGCCGGACTCCGATCGGAATGCCTCCGGTAGCGTGGATCCCGGTTGCCGATCGCCTAGCTGCTCGAGCCACTGGGCCAGCGAGCGCGCGTGGTCGTGTTGCTTCGGAATGGCCTCCTCCGCATCGAACATCCTGACGGTCAGCCATGCAGCACCCGCGACGGTCGATCCGTCGAGGGGCGTCCCGGCGTCGCGCGGAAAGCTCGCGACCACCGGCATACGGACGGACTCGAAGAGCAGCCGCACGGCTACGGGTTGAGCCGGGTCTCCTGGCCGCCGTTGGCGGGCACCTCGACGTCGACCACCCAGCGCACCGAATTCGCGCACGGGCACGCGCCACCAACGCGCGCGAGCCGCGGCATCGACTTGAGGGCGTTCTCGAGCGGGACCGTGCCGTTCGCGACGCCACGCTGCAGCTCGGCCCAGTGCTTCACGTCGATCGACGCGAGGTACGCCTCGGGCAGGTGATCGCGCACGTGCTCGATGTATCGCTCGACGTCGTCGAACTTTGCGCCGTCGACGCCGATCATCTGGAACGCGTACTCGCCGCGCCGGCGGAAGAACCCGGCGTGCGGCAGCTTCAGCAGGTCCTCGTGCCACGAGAGCCCGTCGATCGTCCCACGGTCCGCCTTCACCCGCCCGTACAGGGCGTCGGCGTCATCCCGTGACAGCTGTGGGAAACGCGCGCGGACGTATCGCTGATTGATGTCGTCGAGCATCCGATCGACCTCGGC
>DASUSA010000202.1:0-2446 GCA_036375335.1 Candidatus Limnocylindria bacterium | reverse complement strand
CGCGGTCGCTCCGCACTTGGCGAGCGCCTCGTTGCACTTTCGAATGTCTGTCTGCGCCTGCTCGCGCTCCGTCTGTCGGCGGAGCGCGTGCTCGATCGTGTCGAAGCTCACCGTCTCCATGCTGACGGTCGCCGTCTTCATGAAGACGTCCACGAGGCCCGGCGACCGCTCCCGGCGACTCAGCGACTCGGGCGGATCGGTGCGGCCATTGATCGCGATGACGACAAACCGCTTGATGTGGCCCTCACCGATACGCGGACGGACGAACCCGCTCGTCCGGTCGTAGGCGCGGAGAATCGACCGCAGCCCGATGTTGTCAGCGAGCCCGCCGTCCAGCAGGTGCACCCACTTCTCGCTCGGCGTTTCGTCGGCCGTCTTCGGCACCGGACTCATCAGGTCGAGGTGTTGCCGCGCCCAGTAGTAGCGGCCCGGGTTCAGGTCGCGCTCTTCGAGCCCATCGGTGACGTCGGCGGGCACCCGATAGCCCGCGGGCGGCGGGAAGCTCCGCAGGGTCACCGGGCTCAGGAGGAACGGAAACGCCGACGAGGCCGCGACCGCGCGGGCGACCGGAAACGTGCCGAGATCGGAGCCGATGAAGTCGAACTCGGCCTGGGTGAACTCGAACGGGGCGCCATTCGCCATGCTCGTCGCGTGCAGGATGATGAAGGGCCGCCGGGGTAGATTCTCGAACTTGCGGCCTTCGAATACCGTCTCGTCGTAGAGCTCGGCCGCGAGGTCAATGCGGCTGAAGTAGGGCGAGGCCAGGCGCACGAGATTGATCGGGTTCAGCACGCGCAGTGCCAGCTCGGTATGGATGTTGCGCTTGAGGAAACGGTCGTAGAACGTGTCGAGACCGACCTTGCCGAAGAGGCCGTAGTAGGCGGCGGTGAACGCGCCGCCCGAGATGCCGGCGATGCAGTCCACCTCGTCGAGCAGGCTGCGCGGCACGCCGGCCCGGCCAATGTCGGTCTCCCGCAGGCGGAGGAGCGCGCCGTGCGCGAACGCCGCGGCCCGCGTCCCGCCGCCCGAGAACGACAAGCACACGAACAGCTCGTCCGCCGGGTCAGGGTGCCCGGAGACCATCTGCGGAAAGCGGTACCCGCCCGGCCCCGACGGCGCGGCCAGCTTCGTGTTCACCGGGAAGTGCGCGCAGCCCGAGGCCGCGACCACGCACAGCGCGAGCACGGCGAGCCCGAAGCGTCGGCTCATACGGGGCTCCCCGGAGAGTGCGGAATCGCGGCGGGCGGCAGCCGCTGGAACACGATGCGACAAGGATCCATCGCCGACGTGTTGGCCAGTCGTACCTTCTGCTCGAGCGGCGAGAAGTCGTTCGGCGGGCCGAGCGTCACCCGGTGCACGCCGGCCTCCAGCTCCAGCACGATGTTCGTCCTGCCCTGCGGCACGTCGCCGACCCGGACCTCGCGGTTGTCATCGAAGAGCACGAGCAGGAACTCCATCGCGTCCTCCTTGCCGAGCGTCGTTTCGCCCGACGCCGCCGTCCTCCGGGGACGCTAGTTGGGCCTCACGGTAGGTGTCAACAACTTCCTGTGCTTACTGCGTAGATGTCGTCGTCGATCTGGGCGCCGCCGGTTCTGGTATGGTCGCGGGGACCATGGATGGCCTCTCGGGACTCATGCTGTTCGGGGCGGGGCTCGCAGGCGGCATCGTCACCGCGGTCGTCGGCGGCGCGTCGCTGGTCACCTTCCCGGCGCTGCTGGCGGCGGGGTTACCGCCGATCGTCGCGAACGCCTCGAACGCGGTGGCGCTGATGCCAGGAAACTTCGGCGGTGGGTTCGCCGATCTGGAGCGCCTGCCGCGCTGGGACCGATCCTTCGTGAGCTTGATCGCGGTGTGTATCGCGGGCAGCGTGGCGGGGGCCGGGCTTCTGCTCGTGACCCCGGAACGCGCGTTCACCGCGGTCGTGCCGCTATTGATCGGCCTCGCGACGCTCCTCTTCGCAGGCGTCGGGCGCATCCAGCGGTGGATCCGGTCTCGCGCGGGTCGCCCGAACGGTCCGCGCGTATCCTCCGACGGCCTCAGGCTCCTGCTCTTGGCGCCGGTGGCGGTCTACGGCGGCTACTTCGGGGCCGGGATGAGCGTGATGCTGCTGGCGATCTTCTCGGTCAGCGCCACGAACGACTTCCGCGGGACCAACGTCATCAAGAATCTGCTCTCTGGCCTGACGAGCCTGGTGGCGGTCGTCGTGTTCGTAGTCCAGGGCGTGGTCGCCTGGCCTCCGGCGCTGGTCATGATGGGGGGCGCGCTGGTCGGCGGCTTCCTCGGCGGACGGGTCGCCCGCGTCCTGCCGCCGGACCTCGTCCGAGGGATCGTCATCACCGTTGGCACGATCCTCACGCTGGTCTACGCGTGGCGCTACTGGCTGCGCTGAGGCCGGGTCAGTCGGCGAGATCGGCGAAGAGCGGCGTGCTCAGGTAGCGCTCGCCGA
>DASUSA010000201.1:0-2648 GCA_036375335.1 Candidatus Limnocylindria bacterium | reverse complement strand
CATGAAGATGACCGCCGGCGGGCGCTCGGTCGCCTCGCGCAGTGCGCGCTGCAGATCGAGGCCGGACTCGGAGCCGAGATTCACGTCCAGCAGCACGACATCGGGCGACTGCGTCGTTGCGGCCACCAGACCGTCACGGGCGTTCGTCGCCACCTGGATCTCGAAGTTGTGCTGTGCGAGCACGCGCGCGAGGATGCGGGGAAGCTGCTGGTCATCGTCGACGATGAGAATCGTCGTCATGACGCCATCGCCACGCTGACGCCGCTCACCAGCTGCTGACGCGAGAACGGCTTGGCCAGGAACGTGTTGGCGCCGGCGAGCTGGATGCCGGACGGGTCACCGGACATGAACATCACGTGCAGGTCCGGATACATCGAGCGCAGATGCGCGGCCAGCTTGTGGCCCTGCCAGTCCGAAAGGAACAGATCGGTGAGGACGAGGTCGATCTCCCCGTGGTGCGCCGCACACAGTCGTAGTGCCTCGCTCGCGGTGGCGGCGTGGAGGACCTTGTAGCCCTGAGCGGTGAGGATGCGGTGAGCCGAGAGCCGGAACGGATGCTCGTCGTCGACCACCAGGACCGTGCCACCGTTCATCTGCGACGGGAGGGCGCTCGGCGGCGTCGGCGAGACCGCCTTCTCGACCTTCGCATGCGCGGCGAGCCAGACGCTGAGCTTGTCTGCGGTCATCGGCCGGGCGAAGACGTAACCCTGTGCGGCGTCGCAGCCCATCGCCGAGAGCATCTCGACCACGGGCTGGTCCTCGACGCCCTCAGCGATCGTCTCGAGTCCGAGTGCGTGACTGAGCTCGATCGCGGCGCGGACGATCGCGGACGTGCCGGCGTCGTCGAACAGCGGCGTGATGAACGATCGGTCGATCTTCACCGCGTCGAGCGGCAGCTTCTGGAGATACGCCAGCGACGAGTAGCCGGTCCCGAAGTCGTCGACCTCGATGAACACCCCGAGCGCCTTCAGGTCGCGGAGGCATGCGATCGCCTGCTCTGCGTCGGCCATGACCTCGCTCTCCGTCACCTCGAGGGCGAGCAATGCCGGATCGACCCCGGATGCGCGCAGCAGTGAGCTGAGGAGCGCCGGCAGGCTGGCAGATTTCGCCAGCGCCTTGGCGCCGACGTTCACCGCGATCCGGATCGGCCGGCCCTCGTCGGACCAGAGCCGCGACTGGCGAAGCGCTTCGGTGAGCACCCACTGGGTCAGCGGCACGATCAGTCCGCTCTGCTCGGCGACGGGGATGAACTCGCCCGGTGCGAGGAGCCCGCGCTCCGGATGCTGCCACCGGACGAGGGCCTCGACGCTTCGGACGGCCGTGCTCGGCAGCTCGACGATCGGCTGGTAGTGGAGTCGGAGCTCGCCGTTCGCGATCGCCGCGCGCAGCCCGTCGAAGGTCTCGAGCCGGGACAGTCGTTCTTGTTCGCTGCGAGCCGTTGCCACCACCATCGAGCGGCCCTTCGCCTTGCCCTCGTCGAGGGCGATCTCCACGCGCCGAACGAGCTCGACGGCGGTGCTCGCGTGATCCGGGTAGCGGGCGACCGCGACGCGCGCTTCGAGGCGGACCTCGGTACCGGCGATCTTGAGGGGGGCCGTGACCAGGGCGAGCGTGGCCTGCGCACTGGCAAGCGCGGTCGTGCTTGCAGGAAGCCACAGCAGGAACTTGTCCGGTCCGATCCGGGCCACGCGATCGTCGGTGTTGCTGTAGCTGCGAAGCCGCTGCCCGATCGCCCGAAGCAGCTCGTCGCCGGTCTCGTGCCCGAATGTTTCAGTGATCTGGCGGAAGTGGATGATGTCGACGATCACGAGGTCCGAGCCTGCGCGTCCGTCGATCTTGAGTCCGGCCTCGAGGATCTTCACGAACGACGCCCGGTTCAGCAGGCCTGTCGCCGCGTCCGTCGCGATGAGCCGAGTGATGCTGCGGTGCGCGCCACGCGCGTAGGAGAGGAGCCAGCCGACCAGGGCCACCGCGACCGCGGTCAGGATCGTCGTCCGCATGTCCTTCCCGCCGAGCTCGCCTTCGAGCGCGTACTTGGAGGTTTGGATCGTCGCGACGACGACGCTGGTGACCAGCACCACGGGCAGCCGGAACGACCACGCTGCGACCAGCACCGGCCCGAGGATGAGTACGCCCGCGGCCGGTCCCGCGACTTGATAGAGCGGGTCGAACGCGAGCGTGAATGCTCCCACGGAGGCGGCGAGCGCCAGGAACGCGGCGTGGCGGCGGAGCTTGCGCATCCGCTACAGACTGGGCCGAGGCGAGCCAGCGGGGAACGTATGCCTGCGGGGACTCGTCCCCCTGCACGTGCAGGGGACCGCTCGGTCTATCCGAGGATCCCGAGCTCCTGCGCCCGGAGGACCGCCTCGAGCCGGGAATGGGCCTGGAGCTTCTCGAGCACCGTCTGGACGTAGCCGCGGGCGGTGTTGGTGCTGATCCCGAGGTCCGCGGCGAGGACCGCCGTCTCCTTGGCCGCGGCCATCGATCGCAGCACGTCGAGCTCCCGTGGCGTCAACGAGCCCGCGCGTTTGGAGCGGCTCGTGCGGTCGGTGGCGCGCTCCCGCGCCCGCCGCAGCAACGCGCTCAATGTCGGAGCGGGGATGAGCATCTCGCCGGCTGCGACGCGATGGATCGCGTCGGCGATCTCC
>DASUSA010000200.1:0-2763 GCA_036375335.1 Candidatus Limnocylindria bacterium | reverse complement strand
GTCTTCTCGCCGAGCGCGCGCTGCACCGCGCCCGGCGGCCCGACGAACGCGATGCCCGCAGCGGCGACCGCGTCGGCGAAGTCCGCGTTCTCGCTGAGGAACCCGTATCCGGGATGGATCGCATCGCATCCGGCGCGCTTGGCGACCGCGATCACCCGTTCGATGTTCAAGTAGCTCTCGCGGGGTGACGCCGCGCCGATCGGATACGCCTCATCCGCCGCGCGGACGTGAGGGGACAATCGATCGATGTCGCTGTACACCGTGGCGGTCGCGATCCCGAGCTCGTGACAGGTCCGCGTCACCCGGAGCGCGATCTCGCCGCGGTTGGCCACGAGGACCTTGCGGAAGGGCGTTGCGGCTATAGCGGGATGTTCCCGTGCTTCTTCTTCGGGTTGGTGTCGCGCTTGCCGGCGAGCGCGCCGAGCGCGGCTGCGAGCCGCGGACGGGTCTCATGCGGCTCGATGATGTCGTCGAGGTAGCCGCGGGCCGCGGCGGCGTACGGGTTCGCGTACTTCTCGGCATAGTCCTTCGTGAGCTCAGCCCTCCGCTTGTCCTGATCCTTGGCCTTCGCGATCTCGTCCTTGTAGAGGATGTTGACGGCGCCCTCGGCGCCCATCACCGCGATCTCGGCGCCTGGCCAGGCGACGTTGTAGTCACCGCGGATGTGCTTGCTCGACATGACGTCGTACGCGCCGCCGTAGGCCTTGCGGGTGATCACGGTGAGCTTGGGGACCGTCGCCTCGGCGTAGGCGTAGAGGAGTTTCGCCCCGTTGCGGATGATCCCGCCGTGTTCCTGCGCGGTGCCCGGAAGGAATCCGGGAACGTCGACGAAGGTGACGAGCGGGATGTTGAACGCGTCGCAGAACCGCACGAACCGCGCGGCCTTAATCGATGCGTCGATGTCGAGCACACCGGCGAGGATCATCGGCTGCTGCGCGACGACCCCGATGCTGTTGCCGTCGAGTCGCGCGAAGCCAACGAGGATGTTCTGCGCCCACTCGGCGTGGACCTCGAGCAGCCTGCCATCGTCGACGACGCGCTTGATGACGTCGCGCATGTCGTACGGCTTGGCGGCTGACTCGGGGACGACCTCATCGAGCTCGCGATCCATCCGATCCGCCGGGTCGTCGGTCGGAAGTCGTGGCGCGGCATCCAGGTTGTTCGAGGGAAGGTAGCCGATGAGCTCGCGGAGGAGCGCGGCGCACCGGACCTCATCGTCCGCGACGAAGTGCGCGACCCCGGATCGCCGAGCGTGGGTCTCGGCGCCGCCGAGGTCATCGAAGGTGACGTCCTCGTGGGTCACGGCCTTCACGACGTTCGGTCCGGTGACGAACATGTACGACGTGTCGCGGACCATTACGACGAAATCGGTGATCGCCGGCGAGTACACGGCGCCGCCGGCGCACGGCCCCATGATGGCCGAGAGCTGCGGCACGACGCCGCTCGCGAGCACGTTGCGCAGGAAGATGTCGGCGTAACCGCCGAGCGACACCACACCCTCCTGGATCCGGGCGCCGCCGCTGTCGTTCAGGCCGATGATCGGCGCGCCATTCCGCATCGCCTGGTCCATGACTTTCACGATCTTCGCCGCGTGGGCCTCGGCGAGGCTGCCGCCGAATACCGTGAAGTCCTGCGAGAACAGGTACACGAGCCGCCCGTCGATGCGCCCGAAACCGGTGACCACGCCGTCCCCGAGGACCTGCTCGGCGTCGGAGATGTGATCGCTGCGCCGAGCCGCGACGAACGCGTCAAGCTCGACGAAGCTGCCCTCGTCCACCACGAGGTCGATCCGCTCGCGCGCCGTCAGCTTTCCCTTCGCGTGCTGCTGGGCGATCCGTTCCTCGCCGCCGCCGCGCGCGGATTGCGCGCGCAAGGCCTCCAGTCGCTCGATCGGGGTGGTCATCGCGGTCGAGGATAGGAGCCGCGGATCAGTCGTACGTCCCAGGGCGGAAGGTGGTCGGGTCGTGGGAAGGGAAGGCACGCTCGAGGTCGTCGCGCACGAGGGACCGGATGACCGCAAGCGACTCCTTGCCCAGGACCGGATCCTGACCTGGGATCTCGCCGCGCTCGAGGTTCGCGCGGGTGAACGCGGCGTCGCCGCAGAGCACGACCCGTCCGGTCTTGGCGAGATCGACGACCAGCGACTGGTGCCCCGGCGCGTGGCCCGGCGTGGGCACGACCTCGATCCCCGCGGCCACCCGCGCCCGCCCGGTCGCCGGCATGTAGCGGAGCGCGGGGTCGTCCCAGTAGATCGCCGGAAAGTTCGGACGGCCCTTCGCGTACGCGAGATGCTCGGCCTGGACGATGAAGGTCGCGTTCGGGAACGCGCGGTTGTTGCCGGCGTGATCGAAGTGCAGATGGCTGTTTACGATCACGGCCACGTCGTCGGGCTGCACGCCCATCGCCGCGAGCCGGGAGACCATCGCGTCCTCCTTGTCCATGGTGATCTGCATTCCGGGATTCGCGCCGAACGTCGCCTCGGGCCGCTCGACGTGCACCGGATGCAGGCCCGTGTCGAAGAGGATGAGCCCCTCAGGCGTCCGGAGCAGCGCGGACCAGACCGGGCACTCGACGAACTCGTCGCGCTCGGGCGCGGCGAGCCAGGGCGCGAAATTCGACCGCGCGAGCTTCACCGCGCCGGTGCGGAAGATGGTCAGCTCGATCGTCACTGGTCGAGCAGCTCCTCGACCGCGCGATAGGGATCGAGCTCGCGATCGGCGACGCGCTTGACCGCGTCCGACACGCGCTCGGATCCGACGCGCG
>DASUSA010000199.1:0-2463 GCA_036375335.1 Candidatus Limnocylindria bacterium | reverse complement strand
GTGCCGGGCCGGGAGAAGTGGATGCCATGCCGCTGCGCGAACGAGCGCAGGAACATGTGGTCGTCGGGGTTCCTGAAGTCGATCGCCAGGATGTTGTGGTCGACGTAGACGATCGCGAACGGGATCTTGATCTGCTCGACCCCGAGCTCCTCGAGCTGCAGGAAGCCCATGGTGCCGGTGGTGTCCTGGAGGAGGCCCTGGTCGACGCGGAGCGAGACCTCGGTGCCTGCCTTCAGCTCGCCTGCGGTCAGGTGGCTCGTGATGATCTTCTGGGTCAGATTCAGGCCGGCCATTGGTGCCTCCGTGCGCGAACAGGCCCATCGTAGGCATCGGAAATGGCATAGAGAATACCTATTGGCTTGCTAGCAACATAGATTTCTTCTATATCTGATTGGTGGAGCTGGGTCAGGTCGAGGCCTTCGTCGAAGCGAACCGCCGCGGATCGATCAGCCGCGCGGCCGACGCCCTCGGACTGACCCAGCCGACCTGCACGGCCCGCCTGCACGGCCTCGAGCGCGAGCTCGGGGCCCAGCTGCTGGTGCGGGGACGGCGCGGCGTGTCACTCACGCCGGCGGGGCGGCGCTTCCTGCCCCGCGCCATCGCCGCGATGGAGTCACTGCGCCGCGGCGCGACCGAGGCCAAAGCGGGGAGCGAGGCGCGCGGCGGTCTGTTGGCCATCGGCCTCGCGTCCGACCTCGCGCTCTACCTGGCGCCGCGGGCGCTCGCGCGGTTCGCCACCCGCCATCCGCAGGTCGAGACGCTCGTGCGGAGCGGTCACTCGCGGTTCGTGGCCGATCTGCTTCGGTCGGAGGAGGTCGAGCTTGCCCTGGTGAGCCAGCTCGTCCTGCTGCCCGACCTCAGCGCGCGCGTGCTGTTCACCGAAGCCGTGCCCGTCGTCGTCGGGTCCTCTCACCGGCTCGCGAAGCGAACGTCGGTGAAGATCGACGAGCTCGCGCAGGCCGGCCTCGTCGTGCGCGACCCCGCCGCGTACCTCCGGACCATCACGATGGCGTTCTTCGCCGCCGGCGAGACCGCCCCGCGGATCGTGATGGAGTTAGACAACACCGAGGCCTGCAAGCGCGTTGTGCTGTCCGGTCTAGGGGCCGCCCTCCTGCCGGAGATGGCCATCCGCGCCGAGCTCGGACGCGGCGACCTCGTTCAGCTGCGGGTCGAGGGGCACCCGCCGCCGAAGCGCGCCATCCACGCCCTCGTGCGGCAGGGCGCCGAGCTCTCGGCCGCGGCGACGGCGTTGCTGCGGTTGATTGGCTGATGGGCCGCACGCTGCGCGACCGCGCGGCGTAGCGTCGTCGGGTGGGAACGCTTCCTTCCCGCGGATCGGTCGGCACCATCCGCACCCAGGCGCTCGATCTTCCGGACCCGCTGCGCCTGGACTCAGGGAAAACGCTCGCGCCGGTCCGCATCGCGTACGAGACCTACGGCACGCTCAGCGCGTCGAAGGACAACACCATCCTCGTGTGCCACGCCCTCTCCGGCGACGCGCACGCCGCCGGTTGGAGCGACGATCCGACGGCGCCCACGACCGTGGATGGCGTCGGCGCGGCCGAGCGTGGCAGGAGCGGCCTCGGCTGGTGGGACGGGATGATCGGGCCGGGCAAGGCGTTCGACACGGACCGCTACTTCGTCGTGTGCACGAACCTCATCGGCTCATGCCGTGGCTCGACCGGCCCGATGTCCGTCGACCCGGCGACCGGCACGCCGTACGGCGCGACGTTCCCGGTCGTGACCGTCGGCGACATGGTCCGCGCGCAGCGCGCGTTCCTCCGGGAGCTCGGGATCGGTTCGCTGCTCGCGGTCAGCGGTGGATCGCTCGGCGGGATGCAGGCCCTCGAGTGGGCCGTCGCGTATCCGGGTGCGGTCCGGGCGATCGTGCCGATCGCGAGCACCGCGCATCTGGGGACCCAGGGCGTCGCGTGGAATGCCATCGCTCGCAACGCCATCACGAGCGATCCGGACTGGCAGGGCGGCGCGTATTTCGGGACCGGGCGTGCGCCCGACGCGGGCATCAAGGTCGCGCGCATGGTCGGTCACATCACGTACCTATCGGCCCACGCGGTGCGCGAGAAGTTCGGCCGCCGGTTCCAGCGCGGTGGCGACGAGCCGCTCTACGACCTGGCGGCGCCGGACTTCGAAGTCGAGTCGTATTTGCGTTACCAGGCCGACGCGTTCGCCGCTCGGTTCGACGCGAACGCGTACCTCTTCATCTCGCGCGCGCTCACCTACTTCGACCTCGCTCGGACCTACGGACAGGGTTCGCTCGAGCGGGCCATGGCGAGAGTCCGGGCGGCCACGCTGCTCCTGTCGTTCTCGTCCGACTGGCTGTACCCGCCACGGGATTCGGACGAGATCGCCGCGGCGCTCCGAGCCAACGGAAAGGACGTCCGGCACGCGATCATCCAGGCGGATTACGGTCACGATTCGTTCCTCCTGGAGGAGGCGGAAATG
>DASUSA010000198.1:0-9019 GCA_036375335.1 Candidatus Limnocylindria bacterium | reverse complement strand
TGTCGTCGAGGGACGCGCCGCGGACCCCCCGCTCGCTCCAGATGCGATCCGCGGCCTGAAGCAGCCGCTCGCGGGTGGAACTGCGCGGGCGGCGGCGCTCAGCGCCTCGTCGGCCCGGCTGGGCAGGCATTTCCGAAGTTTACCGACCGGTAGGTAGAGCGGCAAAACGCGGCCACCGTCGCGCCGGAGCAACCGAACGCGCGATGCCGCGACGGTCGCGTGATCGCGCGCCGTTGCCCAGTCATCAGCTAACCAGATCGTCCCTCGCGGGCACACGGCAGCCTCTCCTCGGTCGCGATGGCACTGTCAGCCTTCGCAAGGGAACCCCGGCGTCGGGCCTCTTCCGCTTTCTCGCACACTTCACCACATGAACCGGGACGCCCTGAAGCACGAGCTCGCGTTCTGGAACGGGCAAGCGGACGTGGCCCCCGTCGCGTTGTTCCGGATCGTCTTCGGCCTGCTGACGGTGAATTGGTTTTGGCAGCTCCTTCCGAACCTGACCCCGTTCTTTACCGACCAGGGGATGCTGCCCCGCGGAAGCCAGGTGGAATTCTTCGGCGCGTCATTCACCTTGCTGAACGCGGCTGGCGAGACGTGGCAGGTCGTGGTCTTCTGGGTCGCTGCGCTTCTCGCGGCAGCAGCCCTCGCCGTGGGGTTTCACACCCGCACCGCGTCCTTCGTGACGTTCGTTGCGCTCGCCAGCTTCTCGCTCCGCAATCCACTGATGGGCGATGGAAGCGACCAGGTCTTCCGCATGAGCGCCTTCTGGCTCGGGTTCACGGCGGCAGGCGACCGGTGGTCCGTCGACTCGTGGCTCCGGACGCAACGCGGCGATCCTCCGAGCGGCCTGGGTTGGGCGCTGCCCCTCCGGCTCCTCGAGCTGCAGTTCGCGTGGATCTATCTCGCGACCGGCCTCGAGAAGATGGGCGGCGGGCTCTGGCGCGACGGCCTCGCGGTCTTCTACTCGCTCCAGCTCGAGCACACCTTCGCGCGGACGTGGGACGCGCCCGTCGCCGGCCTAGTCGACCTAACCCGCGTCGCGACGAATCTCACGCTCATCACCGAGCTCGCGTTCCTGCCGCTCGCGTTCATCCCCTACCTGCGGCGCCTCGGCCGACTGGTCGCCGTGCTCATGGCGGCGGGCCTGCATCTTTCGATAGCGCTGTTCATGAACGTCGGGAACTTCCCGTTCGTCATGCTCGCGGGGCTGATCCTGTTCCTGCCGGCGTCGTGGGTGCGAGCGATCGTTGCCAGGCTGCGGCTCCCCACCGCGATCGCCGCGAGGCTTCGAGTGCCCGCGGCGATCGGTATGGGCCTGGACTCGTCGACGCCGAGCGGGCGGCCAAGCGTCGTCAGGCCGTGGCCCGGTCCCTGGCCGGGAGTGGCGCTCGCATTGCTCGCGCTCACAGTCTTCTCCACGTCGCTCCCTGCGTACATCGCCGTGCCCCGACCGGCTCCTGTTGACGAGGTACTCCGATACGCGGACCTCATGCAGAAATGGAACATGTTCGCGCCCAATCCGGTGACGGCGGATGGATGGATGCACGTCCCGGCAGTCCTCGCCGACGGCACACAGATCGATCTCGCGACCGGCGGCCCGCCGAGCGATGCGCCGCTCTTCGCAGACCCGCTGTACAGCCGGTGGACCAAGGTGACCGAGTGGATCGCCTCACCGGACGGGGTCCCCTACCGCCAGGAGTACTCGCGGATGTATTGCCGGCTCCGAAATCTCCACCTCCAACCGGGACAGTCGCCGATCGTGACCTTCGAGCTCATCTACTACGAGCGGCAGGTCCCCCCGCCGGGCGGCGCTCCGACGCCGATACGCGTCATCACGCTCAATTCGCATCGCTGCTGAGAGGTCACGCTCCGATAACGGCGCGAAGCCCGATGTGCGCGAGTTGTTACGGCGTCGCCGAACCGTTGAGTTTTCTGCACCGATCCGTCGTCCGCGCGTTACGAACGTCGACCATCTCGGAGAGCCGGTTGCTTTGTCCAGGGCCATCACGCCCGCTCACCGGGCAGAAAGGCCAAGGACGAACAGAATGCGCAAGGTTTCGATGGGCGGACGAACAAGCCGACTCGCGGCGGCGGTCATCACAGCTCTGGTGTTTTCGCTCTTCACATTCGGCGGGCAGGCCGCGGCGTGGAGTGCGCCGAGTCTGAACGCGACGTGCGCTCCCGACTCAAGCCACTACGCCTGGACGATCAATTTGTCGAGCGAGAGCAACTACAAGATCGACGAGAGCTGGAACAGCTCATTTTCCGGCGCGACCACGACTGACTTCGGCACGGCTGGAGCCCACAGCTTCACCACCGCCCGCGGTGGCACCAAGCTGTACGTCCGCTGGACCAGTGATCGCTCCGTGATCGCAAGCGCGACCGCCAACGGCACTCCCTGCAGCGGTACAGGCACTGGCGAGTGCACAAGTGGTAACGCGACGATGACCAGTCACTCCGCGATCCTGGGTGCCACTCAGGGTGGCACGGCGACCGTGACGTTCACGATGAGCAACGGGTGCACGGCCCAGGAGCTCACGCTCGTGTCGTACACCGCGCCGTCCGACACGTTCTCGCGCGACACGGCGTCCGAGCAACAGGTCTTCAGCGTGAAGACCGGCACGTACGCGAACGGAACCTTCACACTTTCCGTCGCGGTCCCGAGCTGCTTCTTCCAGATCGACTTCGTCACCGGCAAGGTGATCGAGCACCTCGGACCGGCCGGCTCCTCGAACTTCTACGGCGACCAGGGTCGCCTCATCGAGGGCCTCAACGGCGGCACGACCTCGTGCAACGAAAGCACGGGTTCGAGCACAGGCAGCAGCACCGGTTCGAGCACGGGTAGCTCCACGACCGGTTCTTCGACCACCGGTTCGTCCACGACCGGTTCATCCACCACGGGTTCTTCAACCACCGGCAGCTCCACCACGGGCAGCACCACCGGTTCTTCGACCACCGGTAGCTCCACCACCGGTAGCACCAGCGGTTCGTCCACCGGCAGCACCACGGGTTCTGCGAACACCACCGGTAACGCTGTTCTCGGCATCCAGACCCCGCCGAGCACCGGCACGGTCGGAGCAGTGACCCCGATCGTCCAGCTTCCGGGAGGCTCGATCCAGGCTCCGCCGAGCAACGTTCAGGGCGTCCAGACCTCACCGGTCGCGGGCGTGCAAAGCCTTCCGTCGACGAGCACGGAGAGCGCTCCGACGTTCCCGCTCGCGGCACTGGGCCTCGGGCTCATGGGGATGGGTGGAGTGCTCCTCCGCCGTCGCGACACTCGGATCTAGCCCGCACTTCCGACGTCAGCCTTGCGCTGAGGGGAGCCCCGAAAGGGGCTCCCCTTCCCTTTTGAATTGGCTCGGCTCGACCTGGCTCACACTTAAGCCATGAGCGATGTCATCCAGTACGGCCAGGAGCGCCGACTCGTATCGGTGCTGTTCGCGGACTTCGTGGGGTTCACGACGCTGTCGGAGGATCTCGACGCCGAGGTCCTCCAGGAGCTCGTGTCCGGCATCTTCGAGGACCTGGCCGAATGCGCGATCACCTACGACGGCACGATCGAGAAATTCATCGGCGACGCGATCTTCGTGATCTTCGGCGCGCCGATCGCCCACGAGGACGACCCGCAGCGGGCCCTCCGGACAGCGCTCGCGATGCACAAGGTCTTCGGCGAGCACGCCGCGCGGGCGAAGAAGGACCGGGGGATCGAGCTCGGCCTTCGCATCGGTGTCCACACCGGGATGGTCGTCGCCGGCAACGTCCGCTCGGTCTCCGAGTACGGCGTCATGGGCGACACGGTGAACACCGCCGCGCGGCTGCAGGAGGCGGCGCCGCCCGGCGAGACGTACGTGACGCAGGCAACCTTCCGGCTGACGAACCGCGAGTTCACCTTCCGCGAGGTCGGCCCCATCGAGCTCAAGGGCAAAGAGAAGCCGGTGCTCGCGTACGCGCTCACGGGCGAGCGGTCGGACATCCGGGTCGCGATCGAGCTGAATGCGCCCCTCGTGGGCCGGTGGATGGAGCTGTCGCGGCTCGACCTTGCGTACCAGTCGGCGCGCATCGGCCGCACCGAGGTCGTGCTCATCGCGGGCGAGCCTGGTATCGGCAAGAGCCGGCTCGTGTCCGAGTTCATCGGGCTCGTCACCGCGGACGACGGCGCGGCCGGGACCGACGCCCCACGCGTGCTGCGCTGGACGTTCTCGCGCGTCAACCAGCGGAGCTACGCCGGATTCATCGAGCCGCTTCTGGTTGAGCTGCAGATCGACCCCGCCTCGTCCGAGGCACGCGAGCACCTGACCGCGAAACTCACTGAGTTCGGCTTCGCCAACCCCGGCACGACCGGCCCGGTGCTCGCGCAGTTCCTCCATCTCCCGGGGGCCGATGAGGCCACGAACGAATCCGAAGAGTGGAAGCGCGGGATGTACCTCATCATTTTCGACGTCATCGGCGCGCTCGCGCGGACCCGGCCGCTCCTCTACGTGCTCGAGGATCTCCACTACGCCGACTCCGCGTCGCTTGATCTCCTCTGGTTCCTCGCCGGTCGTGGCGCGCGCGTCCCGCTGCTGATCCTGCTCGCGCAGCGGATCGGCGCAGGCGGGCAGCCGCGCCCGTCGCGAACGAACTTCACCCAGATGGTCCTCGAGCCGCTCACCGACGAGGAGGCGGCGCGGATCGTGGAGTCGACGCTCGAGTGGGCGCCCGCCGAGCTCCGCGACCGGATCGTCGCGCGGGCCGGAGGCAACCCGTTCTTCATCGAGGAGTCCATTCGCGCCCTCGTCGACTCCGGCGCGATCGCGCGGGACGAGAAGGGCGACTGGGTGCTGCGCGAGCGCGCGGCGGCGCTGGACGTGCCTGCGACCCTGCACGCGGTCGTCGCAGCGCGGATCGACCGACTCCCGCCGCTCGCAAAGGAGTGCATCCAGCTCGCGTCGGTCATCGGCCAGCGGTTCGGCGACCGGGTGCTTCGAGCGGCCGGGGGCGAGCGCCTCGCCGACGCGGTTGACATCCTCATCGCCGCGGACCTCGTGGTCGAAGGCGCTCCGGGCGAGCGGCGCGAGGGCCGGTTCCGGTTCAAGCATGCCGTCACGCAGGAGGTCGCGTACAACACACTGCTCGTACGACGCCGGACCGAACTCCATCGTCGCGTCGCGCTCTCGATCGAGAACGTGCTGGCCAATGAGATCCGTGACTTCTACCCGGCGCTCGCGCACCACTACCTGCTCGGCGAAGTCCCCGACAAGGCGGCGATGTACGCCTGGAAGGCCGCGCAACGCGCGATGAACATCCACGCCCACGTCGAAGCGCTCCGGTTCGCAGAGCAGTCGGCCGAGCTCTACGAGAAGCTCGGCGATGTCGACCACGCCGTCGAGGCCCTCTACCTCGTCGGCCGCGTGCGGCGATACCACGGCGAAGGCGACGCGGCGCTCGCGGCGTACGAACGGGCGCGCCTCATGCTCGAGGCGCGGCCGGAGCTCGACCACAAGCAGATCGCGGCGGTCTACGCGCACATGGCCGAGCTAGTCACCCGATGGGACGCGAAGCATCCGGACCTCGACGGGCTCATCGCTCGAGGCCTCGCGCTGGTCGGCGACGAGCCCTCCCCAGAGCGGATCCGGCTGCTCGCGGCGCGCGCGTTCGCGCCGCGCAAGCTCGCGCGCGCCAGCGATGCCGACTGGGAGCTCGCCCTCGCCACGGCGGAAGAGGCCCTCGGCATCGCGGAGGAGCTCGGCCTCTTGCGCGAGGTCTCGCTCTGCCTCGATGCGGTGGGCTACGCGTACCGGGCTCTCGGGAAGTTCCGCGAGGCATATGCGGCGAATCAGCGCCGGATCCCGATCGCACAGTCGCTGCAGGACAGCGACGAGCTCATCGACGCGCACAACATGGTGGGCGCCATGGCCATGGTCCTCGGGAACCTCGATGAATCGTTCGAACACGCGAGGATCGCGACCGAGGTCGCACAGTCGACCGAGAAGCCGCGCCTGGGCGGTTACTCGCGCGCGCTTGCCGCCGCGGCGCAGCTGCTGGCCGGTGACTTCGCCGGAGCGGTCGCGACGGTGAACGCCGCGCCGATCGACACGGCGCATGTCGACCCGAACTGGAAGTCGCTCCTCGCGTTCGGGATGGCCGCGGCGGCCGCGACCCAGAACGACGGCGACGAGCAACGTTTCCGCGACCGGCTCGCGGAGAGCGAACCGAGCCCTGCCGACGTCGCGATGGCCGACCTCCTCTCCGCCGTCTACGGCTGGCGGGAGAGCGAGAGCGCATATCAGGCCGCACGCAGCGCGGGCGCACCGGGGAGCATCGTCGACCGCACGATCTGGTCGCCGGTCCTCGCCGTCGCTGCCGCGCGCTGGGGCATCGCCGACGAGGCCAATGAAGAGCGCACATCCGCGCTCATCGAGCGCACCGGCTACGCGCGAGGGCGCGCGCTGCTCACGCAGGCGCAGGGACTACGCGCGCTCAGCCGAGGAGAGCATGCGAAAGCCGAGAAGCTGCTGTTCGACGCGACGCAGGCTTTCGCGACGCTCAACCTCGAGTACGAGCGGATGGTCGCGCTCGCCGATCACGCGAATGCGCTCGCCGCGCAGAGCCGGTTCGATGACGCCGCCGCGGAGCGTGGCGAGGTCCGCGCGTACGCGGAGCGCGCAGACGCCAAGGCCCTCGTCGGAACGCTGGAGCCGACACCGGCCGCGGTCTAACGTTCCCTGATGCGGCGTGAGCTCCAGCGCGCGGGCGAGTGGTTAGCCTCGAACCCGCTGGCCCTCGTCGCCATCGTGACCTTGGTGGTCGTCATCCCCATCGTCCTCCTCGGCGAGAGCTCCGCTTCGGATATGCAACGGCGGCTAAGGGCCGAGCGGCTCGCCCTCGGCGCGCAGGCCGCGAACCGCGGCGCCGACGTGATCCAAACGCAGCTCGCGTTGGCGCGGCAGGCGCTCCAAAGTTTGGGGAGCAACGACCTCCTCGGCGCCGCGGTGCAGCTGCACGACCCGGGCACCGTGAGGGTGCAGGCCCAACCGACCTTCGACGTCGGGTCCGACATCTCGGCGATCGACGTCGTCGACGAAGGAGGAGCGGTCGTGGTCACGATCAACGGGTCGACCGGTTTCGCGGGGGGCTCGTCCAGCCCGTCCGTCAAGAGCGTCGCCGACCGTGACTACTTCCAGCTGGCGCGCTCTGGCCGGACCACAGTCCAGGGCGTCACGACCGAGCCCCTCCAGCTCGATCACGCCGTCGTCATTGCGGTTCCCATCGTGTCGGCGTTCTCCAACACGGTGGTTTACGGGGTCCTCATCGGAGAGCTCAATGGCAGTGACCTCGCCGGCCATCTGCGATCGCAGCTCGGTCCGTTCGAGGACCTGTACATCGTGGACGGCAACGGACGGCTCCTCGGCCGAGCCGCCGTCCCGTTCACGCCGGCCGTCGAGCTCAAGGCCGACCCGATCGTGCAGCAGCTGCTGGCCGGGACGGGCGTGGCGGGCGAGCTTCGCGATCCGGTGACCGGCACGACCCGGCTCCTGAACTCGTCCCCGGTCGGCTCGACGGGCCAGCCTGGTTGGACCGTCGTCGCGGTCCAGGACACCGGCGGGGTCGAGGCGGAGACCGCCGGCGTCCTCGGCGACCAGCGCGCGCTCCGTCTCGCGCTCGTGGCGATCCTGCTCCTCGGGACCTTCGCGTTCGCTCGGATCGCGGCGGGATCCGTGCGGCAGCGCAGGCAGCTCGCGGTCGCGCTCGGGCAAGTCGAGATGAAGAGCCGCGAGGTGGAGACAGCCAACCGTCACAAGAGCGAGTTCCTCGCGAACATGTCCCACGAGCTGCGGACGCCGCTGAACGCGATCATCGGATTCTCCGAGGTCCTGCGGCAGCAGATGTTCGGCGCGGTCAACTCGAAGCAGGGCGAGTACCTCGAGGACATCCAGACGTCGGGACAGCACCTGCTGTCCTTGATCAACGACATCCTCGATCTCTCCAAGGTCGAGGCGGGCAAGATGGAGCTGCAGCTGTCGCGGTTCTCGCTTCCCGCCGCTCTCGAGTCGGTGCTGCTGATGGTCCGCGGGCGGGCGGTCGGGCGCGGGGTCGACCTGCGGACGGAGCTCGATCCCGCCATCGACCAGATCGAGGCGGACGAGCGCAAGGTGAAGCAGATCGTCCTCAACCTCCTGACCAACGCGGTGAAGTTCACGCCGTCCGGCGGCACGGTCACGCTCGGAACGAAAAGCGACGGCGCGGGCGTCGTCGTATCGGTCCGGGACACGGGCGTGGGCATCGCGCCGGCCGATCAGACTCGCGTGTTCGAGGAGTTCACCCAGGCCGGCGGAGCCGCGACGTCGGGCCAGGAGGGCACCGGCCTCGGCCTGACGCTCAGCCGCAGGCTCGTGGAGCTGCACGGCGGGAGGATCTGGGTCGAGAGCGAGCCCGGGAAGGGCAGCATGTTCTCGTTCATGCTGCCGCCGGTGGAGCGGATCCGCTAGTCCGCGAGGTAGCGGTCCATCAGCGGGGTCAGGTACTTCGTCAGCCAGTCGACGGTCCGCCGCAGCGCATCGATCCGGTTCTCCGCGCGCGAGAAGCCGTGGCCCTCGTTCGCGTATTCGTGGTACTCGTACGGGGCGCCGCTCGCCTCGAGCGCGGCGACGAGCTGCAGCGCCTCGCTCTTCGGCACGCGCGGATCGTTCGCGCCCTGCAGCACGAGCAGCGCGGCACGGATCTTCTTCGCGTGCGTGATCGGTGAGCGATCGAGATACAGCTGCGGGTCCTTCGCGGCGTCGCCGAGCTCGCGGATGAGGTACTCGCGCAGGTCGCCCCGCGTCGTGTCGAACAGGCTCTTCCACGAGACCACGCCGACGATCGACACGCCCGCCGCGAACCGGTCGGGATGGCGCCCCAGCGCGTACAGGGTCATGTATCCGCCGTAGCTGCCGCCGGTGATACCGATGCTCTTCGGATCGGCGATCTGCTCCGTCGCGAGCCAATCGACGCCGGCCATCACGTCGGCGAGGTCTCCGCCGCCCCAGTCGCGACGGTT
>DASUSA010000197.1:0-3863 GCA_036375335.1 Candidatus Limnocylindria bacterium | reverse complement strand
TACACCGGGCGCGAGCCGACGCTGCGCGCGCTGGCCGACGTACTGTCCGGGACGCGCCCTCCGACCGGGACGCTGCCGGTCGACGTTCCGGGTGTCTACCGTATCGGCGACGGGATGAAGAAGCTCTGAGCCTCGAGCGGATCAAGGCGACCGTCGACGCGTCAGCGGGCACCCTGTTCACCGCGTGCGTCGTGCGGACGGAACTGAAGGGACGCGTCGAGTCCTACGCGGCCGGCACGCTCTGTCCCGACCCGAGCGCGCCACCCGACGCGCCGTGCTCGACCGAGTCGATCTTCGACCTCGCGTCGCTCACCAAGCTCGCGACCACGGCACTGCTGCTGTCGTTCGTCCGCGAGCGCGCACTCTCGCTCGGGACACCGCTGCGCGAGCTCGTCCCCGACTTCCGCGGCGGTCGGAAGGACGAGGTCACCCTCCGGCACGTCCTGACCCACACCGCCGGACTCAAGTGGTGGCTGCCGCTCTGGCAGGAGGTCCACTCGATCGAGGAGGCCGTTTGGCGCGCGGCCCAGGAGCCGCTCGCCCAGGACCTCGGCACATTCACGTACAGCGACCTCGGCTACATCATGCTGACCGCCGGGCTCGCGAACGCGGGTGGCGCCGCGTTCGATGCGCTCATCGCCGAACGCGTGACCGGACCGATCGATGCGCGCGCCATCGGATACCGCCCGAGCGATCCGGACCGGTGCGCCGCCACCGAGCTCGATCCACACCGCGAGCGCGGCCGCATTCGTGGCACCGTCCACGACGAGAACGCCCACGCGATCGGTGGGATCGCCGGGCATGCCGGGCTGTTCGGCACCGCGGACGACGTCGCCGCGCTCGGGCGGATCTTTCGCGACGGCGCGGTCATCGGGAACGACCTCGCGGCACTCGCGCGGACCGAGCACGCGAGAGGCGACAACGTGCGCCGTGGCCTCGGCCTCGCCCTCCGCGCGCCGAAGGGCCCGATGACGAGCGACCGATGGAGCATGGACAGCTACGGGCACACCGGATTCACCGGCACGTCGCTGTGGGTCGACCCGTCGGTCGATCTGGAAGTGGTGCTCCTCACGAACCGCGTCTACTACGGCCGGACCAACGACGACGCGATGTACCGCTTTCGGATCGCCGTGCACGAGGCGGCGGCCGCGTGATCGCGATTGGGATCATGTCCGGCACGTCGGCCGACGGCATGGATGCGGCAGCGATCGAGATCGGCGACGGGCCGCATCCGAAGATCACGCTGCTCGCGCACGTCGCGCGCGACCACCCGGACAGCCTCCGGTACCGGATCCTCGCGGCCGGCTCCGGGGCGCCGCTGCCCGCGCACGACATCGCGATCCTGCACGCCGAGCTCGGCACGGCGTACGCGTCGCTCGCGCGCGAAATCGTCACGCTCATCGGGCGCCAGCCCGGGTGCGTCGCGGTCCATGGCCAGACGATCGCGCACTACCCGGCGGAGCACGCAACGTTGCAGATCGGCGACGCGTCGCGCGTCGCGCTCGAGATCGGCGTCCCGGCCATCGACGATTTCCGGAGCGCCGACGTGGCCCTCGGTGGCCAGGGCGCGCCGCTCGTGCCGTTCGCCGATCACCTCCTGTTCGCCTCCGACGCGCCCGTCGCGGTGCTGAACCTCGGGGGCATCGCGAATGTGACGCTCATCCCGACTGATCGCGCGGAGGACGTGAGCGCGTTCGACACCGGGCCGGGGAACATGGTCATCGACCAGCTCGCGCGCAAGGGTGGCAACGAGCTCGACCGCGACGGCCTGTCCGCCGCGCGGGGGCACATCCACGAGGCCGCCCTCAGAAACGCGCTCGCGCACCCGTACTTCGCGCGGCCGGCACCCAAATCCACCGGGCGCGAGGAGTTCGGCGCGCCGTTCGCCCAGCAGCTGCTCGTCGACGTGAAGGCGACCGGCGGATCGCTGGACGACGCCATTGCGACCGCCACGGCGCTCACCGTCGAGTCCGTCGCGCGGGCCCTCGCTGATGGACCGTGGCGCGAGCTCCTCATCGCAGGCGGCGGCGCGCGCAACACGACGCTCGTCGATCGACTGCGCGCGCGCGCCCGGCTGCCGGTCCGCCTCACCGACGAGCTCGGGATCCCTTCGGAGGCGCGCGAAGCCGTGGCCTTCGCGGTCCTCGGCGCGTACCGCCTGCGCGGCGAGCCGAACACGCTGCCGCGGTGCACCGGCGCGTCGCGCGCGGTGTCGGCGGGTGCGGTCCATCAGCCCTGACGCCGCCATACTCCCGGTCATGAACGACCTCGTCGTCGGCATGGACGCCGGTGGCACGAAGACCCGCGCGTTCGCGGTGACGCGGGGAGGCGAGATCGTCGGCCGCGGCGCGGGGGGCGGCGCGAACTTGCTCTCCTCACCGGACCCGCAGGGCTCGATCGCGGCCGCCTTGCGCGAGGCGCTCGCCGGCCGCATCCCCCACGCGGTCGTGCTGTCGTGCGCGGGCGGCGAGCGCGAGGCGGATCGCGCGAAGGGCCGCGCGATCCTCGCGTCGCTCCTCGGCCCCGACGTCGCGGTCGACGTGACGCACGATGCGAAGGCCGCGCTCTACGCGGGCAATCCCGCGGGCTGCGGCGTCGTGCTGATCAGCGGGACGGGCTCGATCGCGTACGGCCGGAACGATCAGGGCGTCGAGGCGCGCTGCGGTGGCTGGGGCTACCTCGTCGGCGACGAAGGCTCGGCGGTGTGGATCGGGCAGGAGGGACTGCGCGCCGCCTCGTACGACCACGACGGCCGGGGGTCGCCGACCGCGATCAGCCGCCACCTCTACCTGGACCTCGGGGCCACCGACTTCAACGACGTGCTGCCGCTGCTGTATGGCAAGCCGCATCCATCGCCGGCGATCCTGGCGGCGACGAGAGCGGTTGCGCGTGCCTTCGCCGAGAGCGACGGCATCGCGGTCAACATCGTCCAGCGTGGCGCCCGCTCGCTCGCGGACATGGCCGCGACGGTCGCGCGCAGGTTGTCCCTCGAGAGCGGCCCGGTCTATCTGGCCGGTGGGGCATTCGAGAACGTCCGGCCGCTCGAGAAGGCGGTCCGCCTCGAGCTGCTCGGCGCGCTCCCACGCGCCGCGGTCGAGCCGGTCGGCGAAGAGCCGGCGATGGGAGCGGCGCGGCTCGCCGCGGCGCTCGCATGGCCCGCGGCATGACCGAGCTCCCCGGCACGGAGCGGCGCAATCCCAAGGCCGCCGGGCTCGCACGGATGTCGACGCTCGAGATCCTCGAGCTCATGAACGCGGAGGACGCGACCGTTGCCGACGCGGTGCGCGTGGCGCTGCCCGACATCGCGCGGGCCACCGATGCGATCGCCGCCGCATTCTCGGATGGCGGCCGGCTCCGCTACGTGGGCGCCGGCACGAGCGGGCGGCTCGGGGTCCTCGACGCGAGCGAGGCACCGCCGACGTTCGGCGTCGAGCCGGACCTCGTGTATGGAGCGATCGCGGGGGGCGACACCGCGCTGCGGACCTCCGTCGAGGGCGCGGAGGACGACCCGCTCGCCGGAGAACGGGAGATCGTGCGGATCGCGCGACCGAAGGACGTCGTCGTGGGCCTGTCGGCCAGCGGCTCGGCGCGCTACGTCGTCGCCGCGATGAAGGCCGCGCGTGCGCTCGGCGCGGTCACCGGATGCGTGACCTGCGTTCGCGGCTCTGCGCTCGCTGAGGCGGTCGACCTGCCGATCGTGATCGAGGTCGGCCCCGAGGTCGTCGCCGGCTCGAGCCGCCTGAAGGCGGGCACCGCGACGAAGCTCGTGCTCAACATGCTGTCGACCGCGGCGATGATCCGCAGCGGCCGGACCAAGGGCGACCTGATGATCGACCTTCGGCCGACGAACGCGAAGCTCCGAT
>DASUSA010000196.1:0-2130 GCA_036375335.1 Candidatus Limnocylindria bacterium | reverse complement strand
ATGCCAGCGAGGTGCTGGCAAGGGTCCACGAGGCGGTCGACGAGCTCAACCGGACCCGTCTGCCCCAGGGCGTCCAGATCGTCCCCATCCACGACCGGACCGAGCTGGTCGAGAGCACGCTCCATACGATCTCCCGCGTGCCCATCGAAGGGTTCGTCGTGGTGGTATCGGTGCTCCTGCTCTTCCTGGTCAGCCTGCGCGCCGCGCTGCTGACGGCCATCATCATCCCGCTGTCGCTCCTCTTCGCCTTCCTGTGCATGTACCTGTCGGGGGTAACCCTGAGCCTGCTGAGCGTCGGAGCGCTGGACTTCGGGATCCTGGTCGATGCCACGATCGTGATGGTGGAGCGGATCGTCCGGACCCTCGAGGAGCGGGGCGCGGCTGGGTCCAACGAGGAGCTCACGGAGCAGGTACGCGCGGCCGGTCTCGCCGTCCAACGCCCCATTCTCTTCTCCCTATTGATTATCGTCGCCGCGTACATCCCACTTCTCACGCTCGAGCGCGTCGAGCGGCGGCTCTTCACGCCGATGGCGCTGACGGTCTGCTTCGCGCTGATCGGATCCCTGGTACTCTGCCTCACCCTCGTGCCCGTCCTCGCGACCTTCGTGTTCCGGGGCCCGACACAGGGGAGGCGGCATCGGGTCCTCGACGGGATCACGGGGTTGTACGAGCGCGTCATCCGCGTGACCGTGCGCCACGCTGCGCTGACGATGGTCGTGGTGTTCGCCGTCGTCATCGCGTCCGTGTATCTGGGGACCCACCTCGGCACCGAGTTCATGCCGCCGCTCGATGAAGGCGAGATTTGGATCCGGGCGAACCTGCCCTCGGGAATCTCGTTGGAGCAGTCGGCCGAGGTGGCGGCCCGGATGCGCGGGCTGATCCTGGAATCACCTGAGGTGAGGCTGGTCAGCTCCCAGACCGGGCGCAACGACTCGGGTACCGACCCGTTTGGGCCGAACCGCAACGAGATCCTCGTGACCCTGAATCCGTACAATACCTGGACGCGCGGCAAGACGAAGGCGGATCTCGTGGAAGAGCTGTCGCGACGGATCAGCGCGAGTATTCCCGGTGTCGCGCTGAACTTTACCCAGCCGATCATCGACATGTCCACCGAGGACGCCACCGGGTCCTCGGCGGATCTCGCGGTGGTCTTCAGTGGCCCGGATCTCAAGACGCTGCGAGGGATCGCCCACCAGGCGCTCGAAGTGATCCACGACATACCGGGCGCCGCGGACACGTCGATCGAGCAGGAAGCCGACCAGGCGCAGGTCCGAATCCAGATCGATCGGACGCAGGTCGCGCGGTACGCCCTCAACGTCGGCGACGTCCAGGATGTGATCGACCTCGCCCTCGGTGGGAGCCCGATCACCGGAGTATTCGAGGGCGACCGGCGGTTCGACGTGGCGGCGCGATTCGTTCCCGAGGCACGCGCGGATCCCACGACGGTCGGGGCCTTGTTGATTCCGACGCGCGACGGCGGCGTGGTGCCGTTATCGCAGCTCGCGGAAATCCGAGTGGTCGACGGGGCCACGATCATCGCGCGGCGAGAGAATCAGCGGCAGATCACGGTCCGGACCAATATCCGGGGCCGTGACCAGGGCGGATTCGTCGCGGACGCCCAGGCCCAGTTGACCCGGATGGTTCCGCTGCCCCCAGGCTATCGGGTCATCTGGAGCGGGATGTTCGAGAACTTCGAGCGGGCACGCGCGCGACTGATGGTCATCATCCCGGTCACGATTGCGATCATCTTCGGGTTGCTGTTCATCACGTTCGGGTCGGCGCTGGACGCGCTGCTGGTGCTGCTGAACGTACCGTTCTCCCTGGCGGGCGGGCTGATCCTTCTTAGTCTTCGGGGGATTCACCTGAGCGTGTCGGCCGTCGTCGGGTTCATCTCGCTCTTCGGCGTCGCCGTGATGAGTGGCCTCCTCTACATCTCGGAGATCAACGCGCGGCGGAGCGTGCCGGACACCCCCCTGCTCGACGCGGTGATCCGCGGCGCGCGGGCCCAGTTCCGCCCGCGTCTGATTCTCATCGTCGTCGCCGGATTCGGAATGCTTCCCGCCGCGCTCGCACGGGGCATCGGGTCGGACATCCAGCGCCCCCTCGCTACGGTCGTCGTCGGTGGCTTGT
>DASUSA010000195.1:0-2877 GCA_036375335.1 Candidatus Limnocylindria bacterium | reverse complement strand
AGGCGCGCAAGGCCGACGCGTACGCGCGAGCGACGATCGTCGCGATGCCGTCGGACCACGAGACCTTCGGCCATACGTACCTCGAGGCATGGTGTGCCGGCCGGCCGGTCATCGCTGGCGACATCGCGCCACTCCGCGAGGTCGTACGCGACGGGATCGACGGGCTGCACGCGGCGAACGCACCACGGCCGATCGCCGACGCGATCCTCACGCTACTCGCCGACCCGGCACGGGCTGCGGCGATGGGTGCTTCGGGTCGCGCGCGCGTGGCCGAACGGTTCACCTGGCCGGCGATCGCGGCCAAGACCGAAGCCGCGTACCAGATCGCGCGGCTAGCATGACCGTGATGCGGGGAGTCATCGGCCAGCGCGTGATGCTCGATCGGCTCGGCGCGCGCGCGTCGCGCGGCGACGTCGCTCACGCGTACGGCATTTACGGTCCGCGATCCATCGGCAAGCGCACCATCGCCCTCCGCCTCGCGCAGACCCTCAACTGCCTCGATCCCGAACGACCGTCCGGTGGCTGCGGCACCTGCCTGAACTGCGTGAAGATCGAGCGCGGGGTCCACCCCGACGTGCGCCTCCTCGAGCGGGACATGGCGAACAAGACGAAGATCGAGATCGAGCAGGTCCGCGCGATGCAGCAGGATCTCGTGCTGCGGCCGCTCGAGGGACGCACGCGCATCGTGATTATCGACGACGCGGCTGACCTCAGCGATGTCGCCCAGGACGCGCTCCTGAAGACGGTGGAGGAGCCGCCGAAACACGCGGTCCTGCTTCTGGTCACGCTCGCACCTGAGGCGTTGTCCGAGACGATCCGCTCGCGGATCCAGCCGCTCGTCCTCCGCTCGGTCGCCACGGTCGAGATCGCCGCGGCGCTCCGGGAGCGCGGGATCAAGGGCGCCGACGCCATCGCCGCCGCGGCCGCAGGCCATCCCGGGACGGCGATGCGCCTCGCCGCCGACGAGGGCGGGGAGCGGACGACCCGCCGGGCCATCGAGAAGGAGTTCTTCGATCTCGTCGGCAGCCGCCTAACCGAACGGTTCGAGTGGGCCGCGAAGCTCGCCGACGAGAGCGACATGCGCAAACGGTCCGATGCCATCGAGCTGCGGCTCGACCACTGGGTCGAGCTCCTCCGCGACGCGGCGGTGACGTCCCGTGGTCTCGAAGGCGCACCGCTCCGGCCCGACCGTGCCGCCGAGACCGGCCGGATCGCGGCCAAGCACCCCGCCCGCGACCTCGTCGACGCGACCCTCCTGGTGCAGCGGCTGCGGCGCGACCTCTTCTGGAACGCGAACGCGCGCGCGCTGCTCGAGATCCTCGCCCTCAAACTCCCCTATCTCGATGGGTCCGCCGCATGAGCCGGACCGTGGTCGGCGCTCGGTTCCAGACGGCAGGCCGGATGTACTTCTTCGAGCCCGGGCCGGTCGGCGACGTCGCGATCAACGAATGGGTGATCGTGCAGACCGAGCTCGGCCAGGACGCGGCTCGGGTGCAGATCCTGCCGACCGACTCGCCGCTCGTGCAGGTGGACCCGCCCCTCGGCACCCTCGTACGCAAAGCGACGGCGACCGACAAGTTCGAGCTCGCGAAGCACAAGCGCCGCGAAGAGGAATCGACCCGGACCGCGGCCGAGACGGCGAAGCGGCTCGGGCTCGACGTCCATGTCCTCGGGACCGACTGGCAGTTCGACGGTGGCAACGTGGTCGTCTTCTATTCGACCGAGGCGACCGGCCTCGACCTCGCGCCGTTCAGCGTCGAGCTCGCGGCGGGATTCGGCACGCGCGTCGAGCTTCGTCGGCTCGGCGCGCGCGACGAGACGAAGCTCCTGACCGGTGTCGGCACGTGCGGCCGCGAGCTCTGCTGCTCGTCGTGGCTCGACAAGTTCTCGAACATCTCGATCCGCATGGCGAAGGAGCAGGACCTGCCGCTCAACCAGGCGAAGCTCACCGGCGTCTGCGGCCGGTTGAAGTGCTGCCTCATCTACGAGCTCGAGACCTATCAAGAGGTGAAGGGCAAGCTTCCGAAGCTCGGCGACACGTTCCACATCCCGTCGTGCGTCGGTGGCCAGTGCGGCACCGGTGGATGCGCGCAGGTCCAGGGCGTGTCCATGACGAAGGAGGCGATCGTCGTCGGAATGGTCGACGGCGGGGGCCGCGCCACGCTGACGGCGGACGAGCTCGGCGTGACGTTCGATGCGGTGCCGGCGCACACGAAGGGCGTCGGCTCGTACGGCTCCGACGAGATCCTGCGCCAAGAGCGCGCGACGCCGATACCGGTACCCGGCCAGGGTGCGCCGCGCCGACGCCGACGCCGCGGTGGACGCCGCCGCGGTGGCCGTCCCGGAGGCGCGGGCTAGCGGACCCGGCGAACCACGAAGTCCGCGATCTCGCGCAGCGCGTCGCGCTCGGGCCGGTCCGGAAGCGCACCCAATGCTGCGACCGCGTCATTGTGGAACGCCAGGGCCTTCGCGCGAGCGCGCTCGACGCCGCCAGACTCGCGAATGATCCGCAGCAGGTCGCGCAACTCACCGGGGCTCTTGCCGGGAGCGACGATCCGCGCGCCAAGGCGAGCGTCGCCAGTCTCGTCGACCGCGTAGATCATCGGCAGCGTGGGCATGCCCTCGGCGAGATCGCGGCCGACCGTCTTGCCGAAATCGGTCTCGTCGCCGGCCACGTCCAGCACGTCGTCGGTGATCTGGAAGGCGAGACCTAGGCTCGTGCCGTACGCGCCGAGTGCCGCCACATGCTCGGGATCCGCGTCGGCGAGCAGCGCCGCACCCTGGCAGCAGGCCGCGTACAGCGACGCGGTCTTCAGCTCGATGCGCTCGAAGTACGCCGCCTCCGAGAGGAACGTGCGCGACGCGGTCACCTCGTTC
>DASUSA010000194.1:0-3825 GCA_036375335.1 Candidatus Limnocylindria bacterium | reverse complement strand
TCTTGCGCCGGAGCGGTTGGCGGCTGCGCTCCGCGTCGACCCGGCCGAATGGTCGGCGGAGCTCGGGGCGCACGCCGATTGGTTCGCCAAGCTCGGCCGGAGCGTCCCCGACGCGCTCGAGCTACAGCGCAAGCTGCTCCTTGCGTCCATCGCGATCGCGCGAAGCTAGCCGGACAGGAACTCCGCGCGGGCTTCGTCCCGGACCGCGCGCGCGATGACCAGGGCGAAGATCACGGCGACCGGAAGGGCGAGCGCGATCGTCACGAGCATCGGCAGCCGGGCGTCCTCGTTGTAGAGCGAGCCCGCCGCGATCCCCCCGACGCCGAATCCGACCGCGTACACGAGCTGGAATGACGCGTAGCCGAGCGCGGCGCGCGCCGGCGGGACGATCCGCTCGAGGAGCGCGGCGAACACCGGATTCGACGCGACGTTCGCGCCCGCGAGGACCAGGCCGAACGCGACGAGGAGCCCATTCGCCGCGAGGAGCGCCGCCATCGCGCAGCCGATGGTGAGGACCAGGGCGTTGAGGATGACCGCGGGCGCTGGGCCGTAGCGGTCGGCCAGCCGACCCGCGACCGTCGAGAACAGCGCCGATCCGAGGCTGACGCAGGCGATGTACACGCCGACGAGCTCAAGCGGCGCATCCACGACGTCGCGGACGTACACCGGAAGCAGCGGGGTCGGCAGGACCGCGACGAACGCGCCCACTGGCGCGAGCGCGAGCAGGACCCAGAACGCGCGCGGGAATCGCGCGTCGCCGAGCAGGTGCGCGCCCCGTCCCGGGCCGAGCGCGAGCGTCGTGACCGTCGACAGGGCGAAGAACGCCGCGCCCGCGAGGATCGCGGCGCGCATCCCGAACCGCGCGGCGAGCGCTCCGGACAACGGCGACGCCACGATGAAGCCCACGAAGAACGATCCGTAGACCGCGCCCATCGCGCGCCCGAGCACGGCGCGCGGCGCGCTCGCCGACACGTGCGCGCTCATGATCGGGAGCGCCGCGGTGCCGGCCCAGTAGAGGATCGAGCTCGCGAACGACCACTCCCAGTGATCGAGCAGCACGAGCGACGCCGCCCCGACGGTCCCGCAGATGCCGCTCGCCACGATGACGATCCGCCGGCCGCGCCGGTCCGCGAGCGCACCGGCCGGGATCACCAGCAGGCCGCCGACGATGTTCCCGACGCCGAACACGAGGCCGATCTGTCCCGGATCGGCGCCGAGGGTCTGCAGGTAGAGCGGCTGCAGCGGACCGATGAGCCCGAAGCCGAGGCCCCAGAGGATCTGCACGACCACGAGGAGTCGCACGTCGCGCGGCAGTCGCGAGCGCGGTCCCACCACGGCCAGACTATCGATGCGCGCGTAGTGTGGCCGAATGGCTTCGGCCGGCGGAACCCGCGTCCTGTTCTACACAGGGAAGGGCGGGGTGGGGAAGACGAGCGTGGCGGCTGCGACCGCGCTCCGCTGCGCCCGGCGCGGCGCTCGGACGATGGTCATCTCCACGGACCTCGCGCACTCTCTGGGCGACGCGTTCGACCGGGAGCTCGGCGCGGAGCCGATCCTGGTCGCGCCGAACCTCTGGGCCCACGAATCGGACGTGATGCACGAGGTCGCGAAGTCGTGGGGCGCGATCCAGGAGTACATCAAGACGATCTTCCAGTGGCGCGGGATCGACGAGGTCCTGTCCGAGGAGATGAGCGTCCTCCCCGGCATGGACGAGCTCGCCGCGCTGCTGCGGATCATCGAGCATCACGACAGCGGGAAATACGACGTCATCGTGGTCGACGCCGCGCCGACCGGCGAGACCCTGCGCCTCCTGTCGCTGCCGGAGGCATCGAAGTGGTGGCTCGAGCGGATCGTTCCGCTGCAACAGAAGCTCACGAAGGTCGCCGGCCCGATCGTGCGGCGCATGATCGGGATGCCCATGCCGAGCGATGCGGTCTTCGCCGCCGGTGAGCGGCTCTTCAGGCAGCTCGAGCATCTGCACGAGCTGCTCATCGATCCGGAGCGGACGTCGGTCCGGATCGTCCTCAATCTCGAGAAGATGGTCATCAAGGAGGCGCAGCGCTCGTTCACCTATTTCCACCTGTACGGCTACGCGACCGACCTCGCGGTGGTGAACCGGCTGTTGCCGATCGATCCGGGCGCGTACTTCGCCGCCTGGCAGGAGGCCCAGCAGCGCTACCTCCCGATGGTCGAGGAATCCTTCGCGCCGGTCCCGGTGCGGACCGTCCCGTTCTTTGATCGCGAGGTCGTGGGCGTGGAGATGCTCGACCGCCTCGCATCCGCGCTGTTCGAGGACCAGGACCCGGCACAGACGTTCTATCGCGGCCACCCATACCGCGTCGAGCGCAGCGGCAGCGGCTACACGCTCGCGATCGAGCTGCCGTTCGTCGAGAAGTCGGACGTCTCGCTCACCCGCAACGCCGACGAGCTGACCGTGCATGTCGGCGCGTTTCGGCGCAATCTGATCCTGCCGCGGATACTGGTCACCGCACCGACGCAGGGGGCGACGTTCGAGGATCGAACGCTCAAGATCCAGTTCGGGATGCCGCGAGCTGAGGTTGGAGGTACGACGTGACGGACCAGAAGGTGCTCGAAGCGCGGATCAAGGAGCTCGAGGCGCGGCTCGCCAGGTTGGAGCGCCCCCAGGACCGAATCGGCGATCAGATCGAGAGCGTCATCCGGACGGTGGTCCCGGACGAGACTCGCGGCCACATGCGCGCCGCGTGGCGGGAGCAGCTCATGGCGTTGCGTTCGTTCCTGGATCACTGGATCGAGAGCGATGGCCCGGACGGCGCGTCGGCGGCCCGGGAGCGCATCGAGGTCCGCTAGCCCTCAGGCCTTGCCTTTCACGACGCCCTGCGTGCGGCGCTCCTCGAACTCGGCGCGGGCCCGGTCGACGAGCGTCGGATCGGTGAGCGCATCGATCGCGACGAGCGCGAGCGCCTTCGCCGCGAACAGCGCGTTCGCGTGCGCCTCCGGCGTGGCGGCCGCGTCGCGGAACGCGGTCGAGTGGCCGGGGGTGCCCTCGGATGCGATCCCGATGTACGGGTGGATCGCTGGGAGGATCTGGCTCACGTTGCCCATGTCGGTCGAGCCCATGCGCTCGTCGTCGAGCGTCGTCTGCACCGACTGTCCGAGCGCGCGCATGTGCGCCGCCCAGCGCTCGGCGAGCGGCTGGGACGGGACCATGTTCTCGTAGCCCGAGTTTTCGTGGACGGTGACCTTGAGCTTCGTGCCCGTCGCCGTTGCGGCGCCCTCCGCGCACGCGATGAAGCGCTTGAGGACCTCCTGCTGATAGCGCCGGTCGAGCGCGCGGACGCTGAACTTGGCCATCGCGTACTCGGGGATGATGTTCGCGGCGCTGCCGCCGCTGGTGATGATGCCGTGGATGCGCGCCTCCGGGCGGAGCTGCTGGCGCATCGCGTTCACGTTGTTGAACGTCTGGATCACGCCGTCGAGCGCGTTGATGCCCTTGTCCGGCTGGGCCGCCGCGTGGGCGGCCTTGCCGTAGAACTCGAGGTCCACGCGGTTCGACGCGAGCGACGTGCGACCCGCGAGCGTGCGCGACGACGGATGGCACATCATCGCCACGTCGACGTCAGCGAAGCCGCCGGCGCGTACGAGCGCGACCTTGCCTCCGCCGCCCTCTTCGGCCGGCGTGCCGATCGCGGCCAGCCGTCCGGGTAGCTCGTCGAGCACCGCGCGGACGCCGATGGCCGCAGCGGTGCCCATCATCGCGATGAGGTTGTGGCCGCAGGCGTGGCCGATGTCAGGGAGCGCGTCGTATTCGGTGAGGATCGCGACCGTCGGACCCTTCCCCTTGCC
>DASUSA010000193.1:0-2150 GCA_036375335.1 Candidatus Limnocylindria bacterium | reverse complement strand
GGACCCGCGAGAGGCCGACGGCGTCGGTATTCGGTCCGATCTGCCAGGTGAAGGCGACGCCACGCTCGCGGAACAAGGCGATCACCTCTTTGGCGCGCTGCTCGACCTCCTCGGGCCGCCAGCGCGCGTACGCGACGCCGTTGCTCCACGGGAGCGCGTCGGCGCCGAGCTTGTAGCGCACGTCGCCGCGGTCGACCCGTTCGAAGCCCTCGCACTCCGGCTCCTCGTCGAGCGCGATGCGCTCCGCCACGTCAGCGTCCACGGCGCGTCACGCTAGCAGTCGTCAGACTGACCGCGATGAGCATCGACGGCGGCCTCGCGAAGACCCGCGGCGGGTTCCTCGCACGGCTGTTCGGCCGCGCCGCCGACCAGGCGGTGACCCCCGAGTGGCTCGACGAGCTCGAGGAGGCGCTGCTGCGCTCGGACGTCTCCGTCTCGCTCGTCGATTCGGTCATGCTGCAGGTCCGCGATGTCGTGACCGACCGGAAGGCCGACACGGTCCCGAAGGTCCTGGCGGCGGTGCGCGCGGCGCTCGTCGCGGTCCTCGAGCCGGGTGATCGCGCGTTGAACGCGGGCGCGGGCACGCCGCGCGTCATCCTGGTCGTCGGCGTGAACGGCAGCGGCAAGACGACGACGGCGGCGAAGCTCGCGAAACGGCTCCGCGACGCCGGCGAGCGCCCGCTGCTGGCCGCGGCCGATACCTTTCGGGCCGCCGCGATCGAGCAGCTCGAGGTGTGGGCGAAGCGCGTGGATGTGCCGATCGTCAGCGGACGGCCGGACGGCGACCCCGCGGCCGTCGTGTTCGACGCCGTTCAGGCCGGCGCGGCGCGTGGCAACACGACCGTCATCGCCGATACGGCCGGGCGGCTGCACACGAAGGGTCATCTCATGGACGAGCTCGGGAAGATCGTGAAGGTGACCGGACGAGCCCGAGCCGGGGCACCGGACGAGGTGCTCCTGGTGCTCGATGGGACCGCCGGCCAGAACGCGATCGTGCAGGCGCGGCAGTTCACCGAGACGGCCCAGGTGACCGGCATCGTGATCACGAAGCTCGACGGCACCGCGAAGGGTGGTGCGGTGTTCGCGATTGTCGACGAGTTGAAGCTCCCGGTGAAGTTCCTGGGCGTGGGGGAGAAGGAGACGGATCTCGTACCGATGGATCCGCGCGCGTTCGTCGACGCGCTGCTCCCGACGCGTGCCTGAGCTCACCCGGCTCGGCCCAACCGGCGAGGACCAACTCGGCGTGCTCCATCGCGATCTGCTTGAGCCGCCCCCGCACGACGGTCGCCCGCATGTCGCCCTGAACTTCGTCATGACCGCCGACGGGCGGGTGAGCTATCGCGGCCGAGCCGAGATCGGGACGCGCACCGACCGCGCGCTCATGGTCCAGCTCCGATCGCTGGCCGACGCGGTCATGATCGGCGCGGGCACCCTCCGGGTCGATCCGTTCGCGCCGTCCATCACCGGACAGGTCCGGCAGCCGCTCGCGGTCGTGGTGTCGCGGACCTGCGAGCTGCCGCTCGGCAACAAGTTCTTTGCCCATCCGGGCGACCGGTTCGTCGCGACCACGTCCGGCGCGGCGCCCGCCGCGGTCGCCGCGGTCCGCGCGGCCGGGGCGCAGGTCGAGACGTTCGGCGACGCCGATGTCGATCTGGATCGGCTGCTCGAGGCGCTGCGCCGGCGGGGCGTGCGGTTCCTGCTCTGCGAGGGCGGGCCGACGCTCGCCGGCCAGCTGTTGGCGCGTCGGTCCGTCGACGAGCTGTTCCTTACCCACGCCACGCTCGTGACGGCCGAGCCGGACGCCCGCCGGCTCTTCGAGGGCAGCCTCCTGCCGACGGGCACCGTGCGCCTGGGACGGGTGAGCCTGCACGAGCACGACGGTGAGTGGTACGAGCGCTCGCTCGTGCGCTACGAGTGATCGGGCTGGACATTCGGCGGACAATGCGCGGGATCAACAGGGAGGGAACGACATGGCCACAGAGCTCACGATCAAGGTGCCGAACCGCGCCGGACAGCTCGCCGCGATTTCGACCGCGCTCGGGGACGCGAAGGTGAACATCGCGGCCCTCGCCGGGAGCGCGGTGGGCAGCAAGGGCGTCCTCCACGTCGTCGTGGCGGACAAGGACGCCGCCCGCGCGCGCCGTGCGCTG
>DASUSA010000192.1:0-2151 GCA_036375335.1 Candidatus Limnocylindria bacterium | reverse complement strand
TACACCGTGCTCATCAGCGGCATCGCCGCGACGCTGGCCGAGGTCTTCTCGATGGGCGCCGGCGAATACATGTCGTCGAAGAGCCAGCGCGAGATCTTTCTCGCCCAGATCGCGGCCGAGCGGGCGGAGGTCGAGGACCGTCCCGGCGAGGCCGAGGCCGAGGTCGCGTTCATGTTCGAGCGCGAAGGCCTGAGCGGCGAGTCATCCCGGCGCATCGCCGCGGAGATCGCGCGCGAGCCGAACGTGCTCCTCCGGACGATGGTGGAGAAGGAGCTCGGGCTCGCGATCGAGGAGGGTGGGTCTCCGCTGCAGGGCGCGCTCATCCTCGCCGGCGCGTTCTTCATCGCCGCGCTCGTTCCGCTCCTCCCGTACTTCTTCTTCACGGTGCGCGCGGGCCTCTGGGTGTCGATCGGACTGTCGGCCGTGGTCATGTTCGCTGTCGGACTGTGGAAATCCCGGCTGACGAAACGCAACCCGCTCGTATCCGGCCTCGAGATCCTCGTGCTCGTCGCCGGGGCGGCGATCGCGGGCTCCTTTTTCGGGTCGATCCTGCCGGGTCTGTTGGGCGTCGCCGGGATCCGATAGCGGCACACGGCATGCTCAGGACGTGCTCCGCCAGTAGGAGGTCCCGACATGCCGAACGACATGAGCCCGCGTCCCACCGACGACCTCGCCGCCGCGGAACGCAAGAGCAAGACCGTCGACGAGCGCGTGCCTGACCGCCAGAGCACCGACGCCGTACCGGAGATGGAGCTGCCCGGGGCGGTCGCCCGGGGCGGTCCGATCCTCGGGACCGACGCGCCCGGTCCGGGCGAGCAGGTGCTCGAGCAGGAAGCGAAAGCCCAGCGCAACCCGACCGCGCGCGGCTGACAACCAAGCGCCCACTGACACCTAGCATGGAGATCATGCGGATCGCTTTTGTCTCCTCCTCCATTCCCCGTCGCTGCGGGATCGCGACCTTCACGGCCGACGTGATGGCCGCTGTGAAAGCGGCCGACCCGACGGTCCGTTGCTCGGTCGTCGCGATCGACGAGCCGAACAGCGCCCGGGCCTACGGCCCCGAGGTCAAGAGCCGAATCCGGCAGCGCGAGGCAGCGTCATACCGGTCCGCGGCAGCGATGCTGAACGAGTCGAACGTCGACGTGGTGAACCTCCAGCACGAGTTCGGCCTCTACGGCGTCTGGAAGGACGGCGTGTACGAGGATCACCTTCGGCGGTTCCTGGAGGAGCTCACCAAGCCGCTCATGGTGACGCTTCACAGCGTGCCCCCGAGCCCGTCACCGTCCATGCGCGACGCGGTCCGGCTGATCTCGTCGCGGAGCGACGAGGTCATCGTGATGGCCCACACGGCGGCCCGCCTGCTCGTGTCCGATTACGGGATCACGAAGGTCCCGGTCGTGATCCCGCACGGCATGCCGGCGATCGAGCCGACCGGCCGCCACCGTCTGAAGACCAAGCTCGGGGTGGAGGGCCGCACGATCATCTCGACCTTCGGCCTGGTCGATCCGCGCAAGGGGCTGGAGTTCATGATCGGCGCCATGCCGGCGATCGTCGAGGGCCATCCGAACGCCCTCTATCTCGTCGTCGGCCAGACCCATCCGGAGCTGCTGAAACAGCAGGGCGAGACCTACCGCAACACCCTCGAGCGCCTCGCGGAGGAGCTCGGGATGTCCGAGCACATCGGCTTCGTCAACGAGTACCTCACCCAGCGTGACATCGTCGGCTACCTGCTTGCCACCGACGTCTATGTGACCCCGTACCTCGACCCGAACCAAATCACCAGCGGCACGCTCGCCTACGCCCTCGGAGCGGGGAAGGCGATCGTGTCCACGCCGTACCTCCACGCGATCGAGGCGCTCGCCGACGACCGCGGCATCATCGTGCCGTTCCGTGATGCACCGGCGATCGCCGATGCGGTCAAGCGGATCCTCGGCGACGCCGAGCTGAAGCAGCGCCTCGAGCGTCGGGCCTACGCCTACGGGCGCGAGACGGCCTGGCCCGCTGTCGGCCGCCGGGTGCTGGCGCTGACTCAGCATGTGCTCGAGCCGCACCGCCAGCACGATCCGCTCGTCGCAGTTTGAAGACCGCCGAACGGGCCGACCTGGGTCGGCGTCTCGCCGAGAACCCGCTGCTGACCGCGCGCGACGTACC
>DASUSA010000191.1:0-3792 GCA_036375335.1 Candidatus Limnocylindria bacterium | reverse complement strand
AGAGCGCGATCGGGACCACCGCAATCGCGAGCGTCACGGTGAACACCCCGGTGCTGATCGCACCGGCAGCGACCCCGTGACCGAGCACGACGAAACTGAACTCGCCGCTCTGCTCGAGCCCGACCCCGAGCTGCAAGCCGCCGCACGCCGGAGGCGCGCATCGTGCCGAGCAACGCCGCACGAACGGAGGACGAGAACGAGTGCCAGCGGCGGCGTGGCGTTCGTCACGCCGCGAGGCTACGCTCCGGCCGTGCCCGGACGCATCGACGTGTTCCGTATTCCCACGCGCATCCAGTTCGGCCGCGGCGTCGCGCTCACCCTCGCCGAGCCGCTGCGGCAGGTCGGCGCGAAGAAGGTGCTCCTGGTCACCGATCCGGGCGTGATCAAGGCCGGCCTCGTCGCGCCGCTCGAGGAGAAGCTCCGCGAGGCGAAGATCCCGTACGAGATCTACGACCAGGTGGTGCCCGATCCGGGCGTCGCCGAGGTGCAGCGCGCGTACGAGCGGGCGAAGGAGGTCGGCGCCGACAGCTTCGTCGCCGTCGGCGGCGGCTCATCGATCGACACGGCCAAGATGGCCGCGGTCCTCCTCGCGAACGGCGGCACCGTGCTCGACTACATCGGCATCGACAAGGTCCCGAAGATGGCTGCGCCGGTCATCGCCATCCCGACGACCGCCGGCACGGGCGCCGAGATCACGATCAACTCGGTCATCGCTGATCCGGATCAGCACAAGAAGCTCGTCATCATCAGCCCGAACGCGACGGCGCTGTTCGCGCTCGAGGATCCCGAGCTCACGATCGGCCTCCCGCCATTCCTCACGGCGATCACCGGGATGGACACCCTTGTGCACGCGATCGAGTCGTTCACCTCGAAGAACGCCTATCGGATGACCGAGGTGCTCGCGCTCGAGGCGATCCGCGACGCCGCGTGGGCGCTGCCGCGCGCGGTGAAGGACGGCACGGACATCGATGCGCGCGAGGCCATGATGCGCGCCGTCGTCACGGCGAGCCTCGCGTTCAGCAACACGCGTCTTGGCAACGTGCACGCGATGGCCCTCCCGCTCGGCGGCTGGTGCCACGTCGCGCACGGCACCGCGGTCGCCGCGCTCCTGCCGCACGTCATGGACTTCAATCGCTCGGCGGCGCCGGAGCGGTACGCGACCGTCGCCGAGACGATGGGCGCCAAGAAGGACGCGAAGGCCGCGGTCGCCCTCGTGTTCGAGCTGAACGAGACGATCAGGATCCCCGCGCACCTCGGCAAGGTCGGCATGGACGAAGGACTCATCCCGAACATGGCCAAGGACGCCATGCTCTCGGGGAACATCCTCGTCAACCCGCGAACCACCGCCCAACCCGACATCGAGGCCTTGTACAAAGCAGCGTATTGATGCCGGTCGCGATCTTCGACATGGACGGCGTCCTCTATCGCGGCAACGTGGTCATGCCGCACGCGCGCCAGACCCTCACGCGGCTGCGCGCCGCCGGCTGGCAGGTGTTCTTCGCCACCAACAACTCGACGGCCTCACGCGCTGAGTACGTCGCGCGCCTTACGACGCTGGGGCTCGGGGGCGACCTGGACCATGTGGTCACGAGCGCGTACGCGACCGCCCATTACCTCGAGCGGCTTGCGCCCAAGCCGACGGACGTGTTCGTCGTCGGCGCGGACGGGCTGCGCGACGAGATCCGCGCGGTCGGCATCGACGTCCGAAAGGCCGAGGACCTGCCGGGCGCCCACCCGCCGGGGGCCGCCGCCGCGGATGGCGTGAGCCCGTCGGCGATGCGCGAGTACCTCACGCATCTCGAGCTCCCGCCGCTCCCCGACACCGTCGTCGTCGGCCTCGATCTGCACCTGACGTATGCCCGCCTGGCGGAGGCCCAGCGCGCGCTCCTCGGCGGGGCGCGATTCGTCGCGTCGAACAAGGACCGGGCGTATCCGGTCGAGGGGCGGCTCCTTCCCGGCGCCGGGAGCATCGTGAAAGCGCTCGAGGTGGCGAGCGGTCGCGGGGCGATCTGCATCGGGAAACCCGAGCCGTTCCTCTTCCAGGAGGCGATCCGACGAGCGGGCAGCGCGCCCGGGCCGGTCGTGGTCGTTGGCGACGCGCCGGAGTACGACATCGTCGCCGCCCACAAGGTCGGCGCGGTCGGGGTGTTGATCACAACGGGCTTGACCGACCAGGCCGGAGGCTCGGCGGCCACCGGCGACGCGGCGCCCGATCACACGATCGGGGCGCTCGACCAACTCTTCGAGCTGCCGGCCCTCGCCGGGGTGGCCTAGCCGGCATCCCGATGCGCCGGTGGGTTCTGGCTAGGCGTCGTTCTGCTTGGCGTCGTCGTCGCCGTCACGCCCCCCGAACTCCTTCAGCACGCCGGTCGCCTCGTAGACGGTCCGCTCGCAGATGTTCTGGACCCGGTCGCCCATCCGCTCGAGGTTGTGCGCCGCCCAGAGCAGCCAGGTGGCCCGGTCGATGGTCGTCGGGTCGTTCAGCATGTACGTGAGCAGCTCGCGGTAGATCTGGTCGTAGAGCCGGTCGATCTCGTCGTCCTGCGCGGCGATGGCCTCCGCGAGGAAGGCGTTCTTGGTGATGAGCGCATCGACCGACCCGCGCAACATCCCGCGGACGGCCTCGGCCATGCGAGGGATGTCGATGAGCGGCTTGAGCAGCGGCCGGTCACCGTGCAGCTTCGTGATCTTCGCGATCCCGACGCAGTAGTCGCCCATCCGCTCGAGCTCGCTGGTCACCATGAGGACCGCGATGACGAACCGGAGGTCGCTCGCGATCGGCTGCTGCATGGCGATGATGTGGACGGCGGCGTCCTCGATCCCGTACCGCAGGTCGTTGATCGTCCGGTCGCCGACGATGACCCGGTCGGCCCCGGAGCGGTCGAGTCGCGCGAGCGACGCGACGCTCTGCTCGATCGCGACGTCGACCATGCTCGCGAGGCGACGCAGATCGCGGCGCAGCTGCTCCAGCCCCTGATCGAGCCCGGCCCGCTGATGCATCGTCGTCATCATCCGAACCGCCCGGTGATGTAGGCCTCGGTCCGCGAGTCTCGGGGGTTCGTGAAGATGTCGTCGGTCCGGCCGTACTCGACGAGGCGTCCGACGCCGTCATCCGCGGCGAGCATGAACGCCGTGCGCTGCGACACACGGGACGCCTGCTGCATGTTGTGCGTGACGATGACGATCGTGACCTCGCTCGCGAGCTCGCGCACGAGCTCCTCGATCTTGTAGGTCGCGATCGGGTCGAGGGCCGACGCGGGCTCGTCCATCAGCAGGACCGAGGGATCCGTAGCGAGCGCTCGGGCGATGCAGAGGCGCTGCTGCTGGCCACCGGAGAGCGCGGCGCCTGAGCGGTCCATACGGTCCTTCACCTCGTCCCATAGCGCGGCGCGCCGGAGGTTGCGCTCGACGAGCTCGTCCATCTTCTTGCGATCCATCTTCCAGCCGCGCAGCCGCGGGCCGGCCGCGACGTTGTCGTAGATCGACATCATTGGGAACGGGTTGGGCTTCTGGAACACCATCCCGACCATGCTCCGGACTTCGACGGCGTCGACGCCGGTCCAGTAGATGTCGAGCGAGTCGAGGAAAACCTGGCCGGCGACTCGAGCGCCCGGCGTCGTCTCGTGCATCCGGTTGAGGCACCGGAGGAGCGTCGACTTCCCGCAGCCCGAAGGACCGATGATCGCGGTGACCGCGCCGCGGGGCAGGTCGAGGCTGACCTCGCCGACCGCCTGGGTCGCGCCGTACCACGCCGAGAGGTGCTCGATCCGCACGGCCGACTCGGCCTTCGCC
>DASUSA010000190.1:0-3621 GCA_036375335.1 Candidatus Limnocylindria bacterium | reverse complement strand
CTGCTGCGCGGCCGCGGCGATGACAAGGGCCTGGGGGTCGGCGAGGCCGACATCCTCGGCGGCAAGGATCACCAGGCGGCGCGCGATGAACATCGGATCCTCGCCCGCGTCGATCATCCGGACGAGCCAGTAGAGCGCCGCATCGGGATCCGAGCCGCGGAGGCTCTTGATGAACGCGGAGATCGTGTCGTAGTGCGAGTCGCCGGCGCGGTCGTAGACGAGCGATCGCCGCTGGAGGGCGTCCTTCACTGCCGCGAGGTCGACGTGCCGGATCCCCTGCGGGTCCGCGGCGGCCGCGTCGGACGCCAGCTCGAGCGTGTTGAGCGCGACGCGGGCATCCCCGTTCGCGACGACGACGAGCGATCCGAGCGCGTCCGGCGCGACGGTCACAGTTCCGTTCAGCCCGCGGGGATCGGCGATGGCCCGCTCGACGATCAGCCGGACGTCGTCCTCACCCAGCGGTTGCAGCACGAAGACGCGGGAGCGCGACAGGAGCGCGGAGATGACCTCGAACGACGGGTTCTCGGTCGTCGCGCCGATGAGCGTGACGTCACCCTCTTCGACGTAGGGGAGCACGACGTCCTGCTGGGCCTTGTTGAAGCGATGGATCTCGTCGATGAACAGCACGGTGCGTTCCCCGGTGGCACGGCGCAGCTCGCGAGCCTCTTCGATGACCCGGCGCAGATCGGCGACCCCGGCCGAGACCGCCGAGAGGGCGACGAATCGGGCCTTCCCGCGGTTCGCCGCGATGGCGGCGAGCGTCGTCTTCCCGGTGCCGGGCGGTCCCCAGAGGATCATCGACGGGATCTGGCCGGCATCGATCGCCTTCCGTAGGACCCGGCCAGGGCCGACCAGGTGCGGCTGACCGATGAACTCGTCGAGGTCGCGCGGGCGGACGCGCGCCGCCAACGGCTTCGAGAGCGGCTCACCGGTGGCGGCGGAGACCTCGGCCGAGAAGAGGGGCGAGACCCCGGTCGGACGCTGCGACCGGCGCGGATGTGGCACCTGCCGAGTATGGCGGGTGCGCGCGGCCACCCCTCCCCCACCCCCGGGGTCCGGCGGTACGATGACGGCGTGAAGACCGACACCAAGAAGGACGTGGCCGCACGACTGCGATCGATCGCCGGTCATCTGAAGGCCGTCGAGCGCATGGTCGACGAGGACAAGTACTGCGTCGACGTGCTCAAGCAGACGATGGCGATCGAGAAGGCGCTCGAGCGTGTGGATGCGTTGATCCTCGGCTCACATCTCGAGACCTGCGTGGCCGACGCGTTCCGCGAGGGCCGCGCCGAAAAGACCGTCGCGGAGCTCGCCGAGATCTTCAGCACCGCGCGGAAATAGCCCTCGGAACGCAGTGTTGACATGAATTTTTTCGCTGCGACAATACATAAGCCATAGTTTCTACATCGCTGTTCGCATCCAGGGAGAGGCCACCGTGTTGACCGAGGCGTCCGTCCGCGATCTCCGCACGTACTACCGCGCGTTGGGCGACGACACGCGGCTGCGGGTGCTACAGCTCCTCGCGACCGAAGGCGAGCACACGGTGACCGAGCTCGCCGAACGGCTGCGCCTGTCCCAACCGCTGCTGTCGTGGCACCTCCGCCGGCTTCGGCGCGCGGGTGTGGTGAAGACCGTTCGCGTCGGCCGCGAGGTCCGGTGCTCGTTCGACCGGGACCGGTTCGCGCAGCTCCACGAGCGCGGCTTCCGCACGTTGATGAATCCGAGTAGCTCCCGATGAGCCACGGCCTCATGCCGAACGAAGTGGCCGAGGGCACCCGGCTCACCCTCGCGCCGCTCGCGCGGGGCCTGCACCGCGTCGGGATAACGGCGAACGCCGTGACCGTCATCGGCGTGCTCATCACGATCGCCGGATCGGTGTTGCTGGCGTCGTCTCGGCCCCTGCCTGCGCTGGTCGTCCTCCTCGTCGGCGCGCTCTCCGACACGCTCGACGGCCAGCTGGCGAAGGCCGCCGGCGGAGGGACGCGGTTCGGCGCGTTCCTCGATTCGACCCTGGACCGCGTTTCCGACGCGGCGCTCTCGTGCGGGATGGCGGCGCTCGGCGCGGCGCTCGGCGATGGGGTGCTGTTCTGGTCGGCGCTGGTGGGGCTGGTCGCGTCGTCGCTGGTCAGCTACGTCCGGGCGAAGGCCGAATCGATGGGCACCACCGCGACCGTGGGGTTGATGCCGCGCGAGGCGCGGCTCACCGTCCTCCTTGTGGGGATCGGGCTCTGGGGCGTCCTGGGCCTGTACGAGATCTTCGTCGTGGCGGTCGCGGTCGTCGCTGTGCTCTCGGTGATCACGCTCATCCAGCGCATTGCCTTCGTCGCTCGCGATCTCAACTCGACTCAGCAGAAAGGGACCCGATAACTATGCCCGCTTCCACCAAGACGGCCCGGAGGGCCACCAAGACCGTGACCACCACGCGCCGTGTCGGGCGTCCGACCACGCGCCGCCGCCCGATCCGTGTCGCGATCATCGGGGTGGGCAACTGCGCGAGCTCGCTCGTGCAGGGCGTCCACTACTACCGCAACGCGAAGTCCGGCGACAAGATCCCCGGTCTCATGCACGTCGAGCTTGGGGGTTATCACCTGCGCGATGTCGAGTTCGTCGCCGCGTTCGACGTTGATCGCAACAAGGTCGGCAAGGACCTGGCGGACGCGATCTACGCCGAGCCGAACAACACCTACCGCTTCGCGGATGTGCCGAAGACCGGCGTCAAGGTCTCCCGCGGCATGACCCACGACGGGATCGGGAAATACCTCGCCGCCGTGGTGAAGAAGGCCGACGGCCCGACGGACGACATCGTCGCGATCCTGAAGGAGCGCAAGGTCGACGTCGTGGTGTCGTACCTGCCGGTCGGCAGCGAGGAGGCCACCAAGTGGTACGTCGAGCAGATCCTCGATGCCGGCTGCGCGTTCATCAACTGCGTGCCGGTGTTCATCGGCCGCGAGCCGTACTGGCAGAAGCGCTTCGCCGACCGCAGGCTGCCGGTCATCGGGGACGACATCAAGTCACAGGTCGGCGCGACGATTACCCACCGGGTGCTCACGCGGCTGTTCATGGACCGCGGCGTCCGGCTCGACCGCACGTACCAGCTGAATTTCGGTGGCAACACCGACTTCCTGAACATGCTCGAGCGGGAGCGCCTCGAATCGAAGAAGATCAGCAAGACGAACGCGGTGACGAGCATGCTGGACTACGAAATGGACCCGAAGGACGTGCACGTCGGGCCGTCCGATTACGTGCCGTGGCTCCTCGACCGTAAGTGGTGCTACATCCGGATGGAGGGCACCACGTTCGGCGACGTGCCGCTCAACGCGGAGGTGAAGCTCGAGGTCTGGGACTCGCCGAACAGTGCCGGCGTCGTCATCGACGCGATCCGTTGCTGCAAGCTCGCGCTTGACCGCGGCCTCGGCGGGACGGTCGTCGCACCGGCCTCGTACTTCATGAAGTCTCCGCCGAAGCAGATCCACGACGACATCGCCCGCAAGCGGGTCGAGGACTTCATCGCCGGGCGCGACAACGAGACGCTCGCCGGCAAGGCGTCTTGATCGCGCGCATCACGCAGGGCATCGGCTACTGGGGCTGGCGGATCGGGGCTCGCGTCGCCCAGCGCCTCCC
>DASUSA010000189.1:0-14941 GCA_036375335.1 Candidatus Limnocylindria bacterium | reverse complement strand
ATCGGCCACAACGCCCACGTGGCCTGGACCTTCACCGTCGCGTACACCGACGTGCAGGACTTCTTCGTCGAGCAGCCCGATCCGGCCGATCCCCGCCGGTTCATGTTCAGCGGCGCGGCCGAGGCGGCCACCGCGATCCGCGAGCAGATCCGGGTCAAGGGGAAGTCCGAGCCGGTCCAGCTCGACGTGCTCGTCACCCGGCACGGACCGCTCATGCAGGGCGTGCTGAAGGGCCAGCAGGCACCGCTCGCGTTGCGCTGGAACGCCCTGGACGGCGGTCGGACGATGGACGCGCTCCTCGCGGCCGCGCGCGCGACGGACTGGACGACGTTCCGCGCCGCGATGGCCGATGTGTCCGGCGCGACGCTGTCAGCCTGCTACGCGGACGTCGACGGGCACATCGGCTACGTCCTCGCCGGCGCGCTGCCCGATCGCGCGAAGGGTGATGGCCGGATGCCGGTGCCGGGCTGGACCGGCGAGTACGAGTGGCGCGGCATGCTGCCCGCAACTGCGAACCCGAGCCTCCTCGATCCGCCGGAGGGCTACATCGTGAACGCGAACGACCGGCCGGTGACCGATCCGAGCTCGGCCGCGTTCACCGGCGAGTGGGATCCGGGTTTCCGCGCCGGCCAGCTGCTCGCTGCCGTGCAAGATCTGCGCGGCGCGTCGATCGAAACGCTTCGGACGATCCAGAGTGACTACACGTCGCCCCCGGTGCCCGCGTTCCGCGCCGCGATCCTCGCCGCCACCCCGCGCTCCCCGCTCGCCGCCACGGCCCAGGACCTGGTCCGGAAGTGGGACGGCACGCTGTCGGTCGACTCCGCGGCTGCGGCGATCTATGAGTCGTGGATCGTCCACATGACCGATCGCACGTTCCACGACAAGCTCGGCGACGCCGTGTACCTCGACTACCTCGCGAACGGACGGCCGACCTTTGCGCTCTACACGATGCTCGCGCGGCCGAATGACCCGTGGTTCGTCGCGCTCGGCGACCCAAGCGTGCGCGGGCGCGACGCGATCAGCGCGATCGCGCTCGACGACGTGGCCACCGAGCTCGGCGACCGGCTGGGCGCCGACCCGGCGAAGTGGCGCTGGGGAACGCTCCACACAGTGACGTTCGCGCATCCGCTGTCGCCGGGGTTGCCCGGGCCGCTGCGCGCGCTGTTCGACATCGGGCCGTTCGAGCGGGCCGGCGACGGCTACTCGGTGAACAACGGCGCGTTCGCGCTCGCGACGCCGTACACGCTTCACAGCCATGCGTCGGAGCGGATGCTCGTGGATCTCGGCGACCTCGATAACTCGCGCGCCGTGCTGCCAACAGGGCAATCGGGGCAGCCACTCTCCAAGCATTGGGGCGATCAGACGCCGCTCTGGTTGCGCGGAGAGTTGCATCCGATGTGGTTCACCCGCGCGCGGATCACCGATCCCGACGTGTTGGTGTTGCGGCCGCGCTGACGCCTAGCATCGGAGGGTGAGCGAGCGCGGCGAATTCAAGACGACCTACGGCGCGCCGATGCCGCCGTACGAGACCGCGGACGGCGCGTACGACGCGGCCGTCGAGGAGCTCGGGGCTCCCGGAGAGCCACCGTTCACCCGGGGGGTCCGGCCCACGATGTACCGCGGGCGGCTCTGGACGATGCGGCAGTACGCGGGCTTCGGCAGCGCCGAGGAGTCGAACGCGCGCTACCGCTACCTCCTCTCGCAGGGTCAGACCGGGCTCTCGATCGCCTTCGACCTGCCGACCCAGATGGGCTTCGACGCCGACGATCCGCGTGCCGTGGGCGAGGTGGGGAAGGTCGGCGTCTCGATCTCGTCGATCGACGACTTCGCGCTCCTGCTGAAGGACATCCCGCTCGACCGGGTCACGACCTCGATGACGATCAACGCGACGGCCGCGATCCTCCTAGCGATGTACGTCGCCGTCGCGAAGCGGCAGGGCGTGCCGCTCGCCCGCATCGGGGGGACCACCCAGAACGACATCCTGAAGGAGTACATCGCGCGCGGGACCTACATCTACCCACCCCGCCAGTCGATGCGCCTCGTCACGGACGTCATCGCGTACTGCGCCGATCAGCTGCCGCGCTGGAACCCGATCAGCATCTCCGGCTATCACATCCGCGAAGCCGGCGCGGACGCCGTGCAGGAGCTCGCGTTCACGTTCGCGAACGCGATCGCGTACGTAGGCGCAGCCGTCGAGCGCGGGCTTCCGGTCGACGCCTTCGCGGCGCAGCTGTCGTTCTTCTTTGCGGCGAACGCGACCCTCATCGAGGAGGTCGCCAAGTTCCGGGCCGCCCGCAGGATCTGGGAGCGGATCATGCGCGAACGGTTCGGCGCGTCCGACCCGGCGTCGCTCGCGCTTCGGTTCCACACCCAGACAATGGGCTCGACCCTCACCGCGCAGCAGCCCCGGAACAACATCGTCCGGACCGCGATCGAAGCGCTCGCGGCGGTCCTCGGCGGCACGCAGTCGTTGCACACGAACGCGTACGACGAGGCGCTCGCGCTCCCGAGCGAGGAATCCGCGCGCATCGCCCTCCGCACGCAGCAGCTCATCGCCGAGGAAGCCGGCGTCGCGGAGACCGTCGATCCGCTCGGCGGCGCCTACCTCGTCGAGAAGCTGACCGCCGACATCGAGACGCGAACGCTCGCGGAGCTCGCCCGGATCGACGATCAGGGCGGCGCCCTGGCGGGGATCGAGCGCGGCTACCAGCAGCGCGCGATCGAGGACTCCGCCTACCGGTACCAGCGGGAGGTCGAGACCAAGGCGCGCGTCATCGTCGGGGTGAACGCGTTCCAGACCGTGGGCGACGAAGCGAAGATCACGACGCTGCGGGTCGACGAGTCGGTCGCCGCGCGCCAGCGCGAGCGGCTGGCCGCGCTCCGGAAGCGCCGCGATGCGGCAAGGGTCGCCCGGCTGCGTGCCGACCTCCGCTCCGCGGCGGAGGGGACCGCGAACCTCATGCCGGCGATCGTTGCGGCGGTCGATGGCGACGTGACGCTCGGGGAGATCTGCGCGGACCTGGCGGCGTCGTTCGGCGCGTACGTGCCGCCGGACCGGGGATGACCCCGCGCACCGAAGGCGCAGGCGAGCTCCATCACGTGTCGGTCGTGGTGCCATCCATCGCCGACGCGCTGCCGTTCTACCGCGACACCCTGCGGATGCACGTTGGTCCGATCCGCGACCTCCCGGACCAGCAGGTCCGGGCGGTCTTCCTCTCCGCGCCGAACACCCGGATCGAGCTCATCGAGCCGACCGACAGCGCGTCGGGCGTCGCGCGCTTCCTCGCCGAGCGCGGCAAGGCGGCGCTGCATCACCTCTGCTTCATCGTCGACGATCTCCGTTCGACGCTCCGAGCGCTCGAGGCCCGTGGTGTGGAGCTGATCGACCACGAGCCGCGCCGCGGAGCGGAGGGCGATGTCGCATTCCTGCACCCGCACGCCTCTGGCGGCGTGCTCGTCGAGCTCATCGACCGGTCGAGCCTCGACAGACCCCATACTTCATAGCGATGGACCAGACCGCACCAAAGGTCGTTGTCGCGCTGTCCGTGCTCAATGGCGCCGACCTCCGCCGCCGCTCGCGGGAGCACTACCTCAAGGCGCTCCGCGACGCCGGGTTCGACGTCATCGCCGTCGACGCCGGTCAAGCGGTGCCGGACGCGTTCGACGCGCTGTGCCTCACCGGCGGGGAGGACATGGAGCCGGCGCGGTACGGCGCGGCGACCGAGCCGCAGACCGAGACGATCGATGCCGCTCGCGACGCCCTCGAGCTCGGCCTCATCGCGATGGCGCGCGAGCGTGATCTGCCGGTGCTCGGGATCTGCCGGGGGTTCCAGGTGATCAACGTCGCGTACGGCGGCTCGCTGATCCAGCACGTCGACGGACATCGCGAGACGAACGGCCCCCTGGCGCCGCACATCGCGGTCGCGGCGCCAGGCTCCAAGCTCGCCGCGGCCTGCGGCACCGCACCGTTCAACGTGAACGCGCGCCACCACCAGGCGGTCGCGGCCTCCGGTCTTGGTCCGGGACTCGTGGCGACCGCGACGATCGATGGCGTCGTCGAGGCGTTCGAGGATCCGTCGCAGCGGTGGCTCGTCGCAGTGCAGTGGCACCCGGAGCGCTCCGCGGATCCTGACATGTCGGCCGCGGGCACTCGTATCTTCGGCGCCTTCGCCGCTGCCGCCTCGCGCCAGCCCGCTCGGGTGCGGTGACCGCGGAGCACGCACCGCCGCTTGGCCGGCGAACGGTGGATGTCGCGCTCGAGTCGCGCCTTCGGCGTTGGACGATCGAAGACCACGACGGCATCGCAACGCTCATCGCCTCGGTGACTGTGGCCGGGGGCGAGCGTGTGGCCGGCGACACGTCGCTTCGCGTGAGCTACGGCGGCGTGATGCGCGTCGCGGTGCTCGCCGGCGGGGCGCCCGACCTCGAGCGCGTGCTGCGCCGGGCGGTGCTGGCGTCGGGCGCCGAGCTCGTGCTCCTGCTGCACGCCGCTGACGCGCGATCGTTCACCGAGCGCGCCGCGGCCCTGCGCGACGCGCGGCCCGATCTGGTGCTCGTGCTCGCGGCCGAGCGTCGCGAGTCCGACCGGATCGTGGACCTCGTCGAGGCACTGCGATTCGGGTGCGCCGACCAGAGCCCGGCGCCGCGCGTGGTCGTGGCCGGTGATGCGCACGCCGCACTGCGACTCAAGGCCGCTGCTGCCACCTTTGCGGTCGAGCTGCTGTCGGATCCACGCCGGCCGGACGGGTTGAGCGCGTTCGCGCATCGGGGCCGCGACTTCCGGCGCGGCACCGACGCGAACATCGTGTTGCGGGATGAGGCGCTCGAGGAGCTCGCTCGACTGGTTGCCGCCCGGGGCACCGACGCGCTCGTCGTCGACGTTTCGGGGGGCTCGACGTCGCTCGTGCGCGCAAGCGTCCGTGGGACCGTGACCGCGGCGCACATCGCGCCGCTCGGATCGGGCGTGGCGGCCGACCGCACGGTGGTGCGGGCGGGCCTCGATGGCGTTCGTCGCTGGATCCCCTGGTCGATCGACGCGCCGACGATGCTCGAGCGCGTGTTCAACCGGGCGCGCTGGCCGGATGCCGTGGCCGCCGAGGCGAGCGCGCTCGCACTGGAGATCGCGCTCGCGCACGAGGCCGTGAGCCACGCGCACGCGGACGCCGCGGCCGCGGGGATGGCCGACCCGCTGCGCGACGCGCCGATCACGATCGTGACCGGAGCGGCTGCGTCGTTCACTCGAGTGGCGCACACCGCGCTCGTCGCCATCGACGGCCTGGCATCTCGCCGACCGACCACCCTCTATCGCGATGCAGACGAGGGCCTCGTCGCGCTCGCCGCGGTGGCCGCGCACATCCGGAGCGCCGGGGGCGACCCGGCCTTGGCTGTCGGCGACGAGCTCGCGCGCCGGCTCGTACCGATCGCCCTGGTCATACCGGTGACGCCGGGTCGTCGCAGCAGGCTGCGGGTGAACGGCGTCGAGCATCGGGCCGACGATCTGCTGCCCGGTTCGTTCTTTAGCGTGCGGCATCGCGGCGACGCCGACGTCGAGGTCACCGGCACCCCGGTCAAGACCCGCGGCACCGCCGGCGAGCTCGGGATCATCATCGATGCCCGCGGGCGGCCCCTGGTGCTCCCGCCGCGTGACGCCGAGCGGATCCCGGCCCTCGTCAAGTGGTTCGCGGCGCTGGATCTTGCCGTGACCGGCGCGGCCTGATGGGCTGGCAGTACGGCCGGTGGGTCGTCGACCACCGGCTGCCGCTGGGCGCGTCCACGCGCCCGGAGATCGGTGGTTCGGTGCGCGCCGGCGATTCGCTCGCGACCGGGTCGCTGCTCGGCTCGCCGATCCGCGTCGACGGCGCGCGTCGGCTCGGCGTGGAGCCGGGCGACATCGATCGCGTCGCGCGCGTCTCCGTCGGCGCCGACGTCGCGCGCGGCACGGTGCTCGCGCGTACCGGCCGCCGGTTCGCGCGGGCCGTGACCGCGCCGGTCGACGGCCGGCTCGTGCATCGCTCGCACGAGGGCGACTTCTACGTCGCCCCGATCACCGGGAACTGGATCGTGCGCGCGTCGATGGATGGGACGGTCACGCGGTCCGATGACGGGACCGTGAGCGTCGAGGGCTCTGCCTGGAGCCTCGGCGGTGTCGCGGCATACGGCCCGGACGCGTTCGGCGAGCTCGCCCTCGGTGTCGACGCGCCGACGGACGCGCTCTCTCCAGCACGCGTCGACGTGCGGATGCAGGACAAGATCTTGGTGGGTGGCGCGCGGATCGCAGCTGAAGCGATCACTCGCGCGCACGCGTGCGATGTCGCGGGCCTCGTCGCGGGAGCGGCGCCCGCCGGCGGGCTCCGGGTCGTCTACGGCGACGACGTCACCGCGTCGGGGAGCTCGACCATCGAGGACCGCCCAACGATCCTCTGCCTCATCGGCTTCGGGAGCGGCCCGCTGCCGAACGAGATCTACCGGCCGTTCGTCTCGTTCAACGGCCGGAGAGCGGCGATCAATGTGGCTTCGGCGCGACTGTTCGTGTTCGCGCCCGAAGCGCTGCTCGATGGGACGGCGGAGGCGCCCGCGCTCGTGCTCGCCGGCGACTTCGGCGGCGTGCGCGCGCTCGAAGGCCCGACGAGCCTGACCGGCGTTACCCGCTTCGCGAGCGACACCTATTGCGAGGGCCTCGCGACGAAGGACGGCGTCGTGCCGATCCCGAACGTGCTCCCGTATGACGCGCCGCGTTAAGCGCGGTCGCGCGGCGCCCGCACGAAGCAAGCGTGCAAAGCCGCGGCGCGAGCGAGAGGTGGCCGAGTGGCAAGGCCGAGAGACGCGCCTCAAGCGCTACCGCACCGTCGCTGGATTCCTCGGGCTGGTCCCGCTGGCCGGCTCGTTCGCGTGCGATGCCGGAGTGGCGCTGTTCTGCGTCCCGTGGTCTTGGTACATGGGGCTCTGGGCCGCGGTCTTCGGCGCGTTCATCGGCCTTAGCATTCGGCTCATTCGTGAACGCCGCCAATTCGAAGCGCAGCACCCGCACACAGGCTGATCCGGGCACGATCGATCTCGTCAGCCACTCGTCGCTCCATACCGAGCGCCTCGGGGAGCGCCTCGCGGCGCACGCGGAGCCAGGCACGGTCATCGCGCTCTGGGGCGAACTCGGAACGGGGAAGACCGTGCTCGCTCGGGGCATCGCGATCGGTCTCGGCATCGATGAGGAGTCGGTCACGAGCCCCACGTTCATCATCCTGCGCGAGCATTTCGGCGGGCGGCTGCCGCTCTACCACCTCGACCTCTACCGCCTCGAGCAGAGCCAGCTCGGGTCGACCGGCTGGGAGGAGGCGATCGACGCCGGCGGCGTGACCGTCATCGAATGGCCAGACCGCGCCGGCGACGAGCTGCCGCCCGATCGGGTCGACGTACGCCTCGAGCACGTTGCCGAGACGAAGCGCACGGTGAGCATCGAGCCGACCGGTCCGCGGTCCCGCCGCATCGTCGATGCCCTGCGCGACGACGCCTTCGGCGACAAGACGACGTGAGCGCGCTCCTCGCGCTCGACACGTCGACCGAATGGGCCTCCGTCGCGATCTTCGATGGGACCGCCGTGCTCGCCGAGGAGACCTGGCACGCTCAGCGGCGTCACGCCGAGGATCTGTTCCCGACGATCGAGCGGCTCCTCACGCTGAGCCGCCAGCAGATCGGCACGGTGGACAAGGTCGCGGTCGCGACCGGTCCCGGCTCGTTCACCGGCCTGCGCGTTGCGATCGCGGCCGCCCAGGGCCTCGCGCGCGGAAGCGGCGCGGCGCTCGTCGGCGTCTCGACGCTCGACGTCCTGGCGTATCCGCACGCGTCATCGAAGCTCCGCACCTGTCCGCTCCTTCCGGCCGGCCGCAGCGAGTACTACGCGGCGCTTTACCAGGAGCGCAACCGCAAGTGGGCCCGGCGCTCGCCGTTCATCGTCGGATCGCTGGTCGACCTCTGCCGGCAGATCGGCACGCACACCCTGTTCGTCGGCGAGATCGACGCCGAGGGCGAGTCGACGCTCCGCGATCTGCTCGGGCCGCTCGCGCTCTTCGCCCCTCCGGCGTCGCGGATGCGGCGGGCGGGCTACCTCGCGGAGCTCGGCTGGAACGAGCTCGCGGAGCGCACCCAGGCGCCGCTGGGCGCGCTCGAGCCGATCTACGTCCGCCAGCCCGCGATGGGCGGCAGCTTCGCGCAGCCGTTCACGCCCCCACCGGCCGATGATGCGGCGCTCGGCCTCCCGAAGCGGACGGCGTAGCCGATGGTGTCGGTCGCGCCTGTCGTCATCGACGACATGACCCTCGACGACATCGACGCCGTGCAGGAGGTCGAGCGGAGCTCGTTCCCGGTCCCGTGGCCGGCCAACGCGTTCCGGCACGAGCTCACCCAGAACCGCAACGCCCGATACGTCGTCGCCCGGAGCGGCGAGGGCATCGTCGGGTACGCGGGGCTCTGGCTCATGGTCGATGAGGCGCACATCACGACGTTCGCGGTCCATCCCGATCACCGCCGGCTCCGCATCGGCGAGCGCCTGCTGCAACGGCTGTTCGAGATCGCGGTCGCAATGAGCGCCGAGTGGCTCACCCTTGAGGTCCGGGCGTCGAACCTGCCGGCGCAGCGGCTCTACGAGAAGTACGGCTTCCGCCGTGCGGGCGTGCGCCGGCGCTATTACAGCGACAACAACGAGGACGCCCTCATCATGTGGACGGAGCGCCTGAAAGACCGCACGGTCCGCGATCGGCTCGCGGTCCTGCGCAAGGATCTGGAGCACGGCGGATGAGGATCCTTGCGATCGAGACGAGCTGTGACGAGACTGGCGTGGCCGTCATTGAAGATGGCCGCCGGATCCGCGCGAACGTGATCGCGACGCAGCTCGCGCACCAGGCGACCGGCGGGATCGTGCCGGAGGTCGCGGCGCGCGAGCACCTCCGCGCGATCGATCCGATCACCGACACCGCCCTTCGCGACGCCGGGATCACACTCCGCGAGGTCGACGCCATCGGCGCGACGGTCGGGCCGGGGCTCATCGGGTGCCTTCTCGTCGGCGCGAACTACGGCCGTGGGCTGGCGCTTGCCGCGGGCCTCCCGTTCATCGGGGTCAACCACCTCGAGGGCCACGTGTACGCGAACTGGCTGCTGCAGACGGAGGAGCTCCGACCGGAGCCCGAGCTCCCCGCGGTCGTGCTCGTCGTCAGCGGCGCGCACAGCGATCTCGTCTTGATGGAGGCGCACCGCCGGTTCCGGCTCCTCGGGCGCACGATCGACGACGCGGCCGGCGAGGCCTTCGACAAGGTCGCGCGGCTGCTCGGCCTGGGCTTTCCGGGCGGGCCTGAGATCGAAAAGGCCGCGAAGGACGGCGATCCGAACGCGTTCCCGCTGCCGAAGGCGTGGCTCGCGGATCGCTACGACTTCTCGTTCTCCGGCCTGAAGACCGCGGTGCTGCGCCTCACCAAGTCGCTCGAGGAGAAGGGCGCCGTGCCTGTGGCCGACGTCGCCGCGTCGTTCCAGAAGGCGATCGTCGAGGCGCTCGCGGAGAAAACCGCACGGGCCGCGGCCGAGCACGGCGTGCGCAGCGTGATGCTCGGCGGTGGCGTGGCCGCGAACGGCGCCCTCCGCGCGGAGATCACGCGGCGGATCGCGGTGCCGCTGCACGTCCCGCCGCCGCGCCTCTGCACCGATAACGGCGCGATGGTCGGAGCGGCGGCCTTCTTCTCGCTCCGCCATCGCGGTACCGAGATGCCCGCAGGTGTCCGCTCGAACCTGCCGCTCGCATGACCGCGGCAGCGCTCGTTGCCGCGCTCGACGAGGCGAAGGACCTCGCGACCCGCGGCGAGCCAGTGCCCGAAGCCGTGACCGACCTCGTGCTTCGCATCCTGACCGAAGCGAGCGACACGCCGGCGGTGCTCGATGCGCTGAAGGGCGCGGCCCCCGGGCGCGCACTGTTGCGGATGACCGACGGCACGCGGGCCATCGAGTTCCGGGCCGGCGACGGCACGCTCTTCGCCGAGATCGCCGAGCCGAAAGGCAAGGGGCCAAAAGTCGACGCGACGACCGCGACGTGGCTGGGCCTGCTTGGCGGCACGCTCAAGCCGTGGCTCGCGTTCACCCGCGGGATGGTGATCGCGCGTGCCGGTCTCACCGAGCTGCGCTGGATGCAGCAGACCGCCGAGCGGCTGCAGCGCGGGTACGACGAGGCCCGTCGGCTAGAGTCGGCCCGATGAGGGAATCACCCGGGACGCCGCGGGTGGACGACACGAAGACCGACGACGAGGCGATCAAGGTCCATCGCGCCGAGACGAAGACGCGCACGCCGGTCGAGGCGAAGCGCGAGGGTCCGACCCTCGACGACATCAAGAAGGACGAGCGCGTCCGCGTGTACATCCGCTCGGCGAACGCGCAGACCGGCGCCATCGGGTACACCGAGCACGGCGAGCGCCACGCGAACACGACCGCGGACGGCGCGCGGTTCATCCTGAGGTCGCTCGGCCACGAGGCCCGGCGCACGGAGCTCGGGGCCGTCGCGGCCTACCTCCACGACATGGGCAACGTCATCACACGCGAGAAGCACGGCCAGACCGGCGCGCTCCTCGCCAATCCGATCCTCCTCGAGCTCGGCTTCACGTTCGAAGAGGTCGCGATCATCATGGGCGCGATCGCGAACCACGAGGAGGCCGAGGGCGGCCTGCCGGTGAGCGCGGTGTCGGCCGCGGTGATCATCGCCGACAAGAGCGACGTACACCGGTCGCGCGTGCGCAACCCGAAGACGACGACCTTTGACATCCACGACCGCGTGAACTACGCCGCGACCAACGCGGAGGTCAAGGTCTCTCGCAGAGAGAAGCTGATCACGCTCGATCTGACGATCGACACGGAAGTGGCGCCGTTGATGGAGTACTTCGAGATCTTCCTGTCGCGCATGATGCTGTGCCGCCGCGCGGCTGAGTTCCTCCACTGCCAGTTCGCGCTGGTTATCAACAACACCCGGCTGCTCTAGATCGCCGTCGGTCTGTGCCGCCGAGCTTCCCGCCTGCGCAACTAGGCTCAGCTGATGCACGTCGCGTTTCTCACTGACGTCGCGCTTCCGTACGTCTCGGGTGTGACGGTCGCCGTCCGGCGGCAGCGCGACGCGCTCCGCGAGGCCGGCCTCACGGTCACGGTCGTGGGGCCGCGTGGCGACGTCGACATCGCAGAGCCGGACCTCCACATGCCGGGCACGCCGACGGGGCACAAGCTCGCGTTGTTCGGGCCGCGGCTACCGCAACGGCTGCGGAGCCGCGGGGTCGAGCTGCTGCACGCGCATTCGGTGTTCGGGGCATCGTGGGCCGCCCTCGCGGCGGCGCGGCGACTGCGCGTGCCGTTCGTCGTCACCGTCCACACGCGCTTCGACGAGTACACGCACTACGCGGGTCTCGCCGCGCCGTTGGCGCGCACGCTGGTCCGTCCGTACACCGGCGCGGTCGTCGCGGCGGCGGACCTTGCGATCGCGCCGAACGAGGAGCTCGCGGCGGAGCTGCGCGAGGCCGGCGATGCGAAGGCCGTGCGCGTCGTGCCCGCGCCGATCGACCTTGGGCTCATACACGGCGATGCCGCGCGCGGCCGCGCTCGGCTTGGGGTGCCTTCGGACGTCCCACTGTTGCTCTCGGCGTCGCGCCTCGCGGTCGAGAAGCGCGTGTTGGATCTCATCGCGCTGCTTCGCGCATCAGCCGGCCGCGACAGCGTGCTCGTGTTCGCGGGCAGCGGACCGCTCGAGGCCGACCTGCGGGCGGCCGCGCGTGACGCGGGAGTCGAGGCGCGGGTCGTCTTCGCCGGTCAGCTCGGGGTCGACGGGCTCGCGGACGCATTCGCGGCAGCGGACGTCGTTGTGAGCGCATCGCGCAGCGAGACGCAGGGTCTGGCGCTCTGCGAGGCCGCGGCGGCGGGCCGCGTGGTCGTCGCGCCGGATCGTGGCGGCTATGCGGAGGTGCTCGGGCACGGGGCCGGCGGGCTGTTCCCGTCGCGCGCGCCATCGGCGGAAGAGCTCGCCGGCTGCGTCGATGTGCTCCTTGGCGACGTCGATCGGCGGCGGCGGATGCAGCCCGAAGCGGCACGTCGAGCTGACCTCGCGTGGTCCGCGCGCACCGTCGCGGCGTCGTTGCGCGAGGCCTACGCGGCCGCGGCCAGCGTGACAGAATGACGGTCTTCCTCATCCGGCGGCTTGGAGGGCGATCGTGTCGACCATGCGTGATCGCGCGCGCCCGCCGCTGCGCCAGCGGGCGGCGACCGCGGCCGGCGGGGTGGTCCAGCGCGAGGGCGAGCACGGCACGGAGGTCGCGCTCCTCGGGCGGATGAACGACGGCTCCTGGGTGTTCCCGAAGGGCACCCCGACGCCAGGCGAGTCGCTCGAGGCGACGGCGCTCCGCGAGGTCCGCGAGGAGACCGGTCTCGATGTGCGCATCGTGCGTCCGCTCGGCGAGATGACCTACAGCTTCGTCGCCGGCGGCGAGCGGATCCACAAGGTCGTCCATTTCTTCCTCATGGAGCCCGTCGGAGGAGATCCCTCGCTGCACGATGCCGAGTACGACGAGGTCCGGTGGGTCACCATCCCGGACGCCCGCCGGATGCTGACCTTCGACACGTACCGCGACGTGCTCGACCGGGCCCTCGCGGCGCAGCCGTGAGCGACCTGAAGCAGACGCCGCTGCACGCGGAGCACGTGCGTGCCGGCGGAAAGATGGTCGAGTTCGCCGGGTACGAGATGCCGATCCAGTACCCGACCGGCATCGTGGCCGAGCACCGCGCGGTCCGCACGAACGCCGGGCTGTTCGATCTCTCGCACATGGGCGAGTTCTTCTTCGTCGGCGACGGAGCGGGTGCGGCGATCGACGGCCTCGTTTCGAGCGACGTCGCCGGGCTCGCGGTCGGTCAGGCGCGCTACGGGCTCCTGACCAACGAGCGCGGCACCATCGTCGACGACGTCATCGTGTACCGGCTCGCGGAGGACGAATACCTGATGGTCGTGAACGCTGCGAACATCGCCAAGGACCACGACCACATCCGGAAGCACCTGCCGAAGGGCGTCGGCTTGGACGACCGCTCCGCCGAGACGGCGCTCATCGCGATCCAGGGGCCACGCGCCGCGACGATCCTCTCCTCGGTCACCGACCTCGAGGAGCGTGAGCGGTCGATCGAAGGCCTGCCGCCGTTCGGCGTCACCCGAGCGCGCGTGGCGAACTCGCGCGCGATCGTCGCTCGTACCGGCTACACCGGCGAGGACGGCTTCGAGGTCTTCGTCGACAACGACCGCGCGCCCCAGGTCTGGTCCCGGCTGCTCGCGGCCGGCGGATCGACCGGCCTCATCCCGATCGGTCTCGGGGCGCGTGACACGCTGCGGCTCGAGGCGCGGTTCTCGCTCTACGGGAACGACATCGACGAGACGACCGATCCCATCGAGGCCGGCCTCAGCTGGACGACCAAGCTCGACAAGCCGTTCCTCGGGCGCGATGCGATCGCAGCGGTCAAGGAGCGCGGCCCGAAGCGCCGGATCGCCGGGCTCGAGGTCACCGGCGGCGTCGCGCGTCACGGACATGCGGTCGTGAAGGATGGGACGGTGGTGGGCCAGGTCACGAGCGGCACGTTCGGTCCCACGGTGCAGAAGAACATCGCCCTCGCCTACGTCCCGGCCGAGCTCGCCAAGGTCGGCACCGCGCTCGCGGTCCGCATCCGCGACAAGGACATCCCCGCTAAAGTCGTCAAGACGCCGTTCTATAAGAGGAGTGCGCCGTGAGCAGTGTCCCCGACGATCTGAAGTACTCGAAGGAGCACGAGTGGGTCCGGGTGGACGGCGAAACGGCCACCGTCGGGATCACCGCCTTCGCACAGGAGCAGCTCGGCGACGTCGTGTTCGTCGAGCTCCCCGAGAAGGGCGCTCGCGTCAAGCAGCACTCCTCGCTCGGCGTGGTCGAGTCGGTGAAGGCAGCGAGCGATGTGTACGCTCCGATTTCAGGCGAAGTCCTCGAACGCAACGTGAAGGTCATCGAGAGCCCCGAGCTCGTGAACGTGCAGCCCTATGGCGACGGCTGGATGATCAAGGTCCGCCTCGCCGACAAGGGCGAGCTCGGCGCGCTCCTCTCCCCGGCCGACTACCGCTCGCACATCGGCGAGAGCGCCGCCGCAGCAGGGGATTAAGGCAGTGGGGCAGAACCCCTACTCGCCGCACACCGACGCGGACCGGGCCGCGATGCTCGCGCGGATCGGCATCACGAGCGTCGACGACCTGCTCAGGGCGGTTCCGGCGGACGCGCGTGGTCCCGCGATGGGCGTGCCCGCGGGTCTCTCCGAGGCGGAGATCCAGGTCCACATGGAGCGGCTCGCGGCGCTCGACCGCACCGCCGGCGCGGGGCCGTTCTTCATCGGCGGCCCGGTGCAGCGCCGCTACATCCCGGCTGCCGTCGGGGTGCTCGCGCTGCGCGGCGAGTTCCTCACCGCGTACACCCCCTACCAGCCCGAGGTGAGCCAAGGCACCCTGCAGGCGATCTGGGAGTACCAGTCCCTGATGTCCGAACTCCTCGCGATGGACGTCGTGAACTCGTCGATGTACGACGGGTCGACCGCGGTCGCCGAGGCGGCGCTGATGGCGGTGCGCCTCACGGGTCGCAAGCGCGTCGTCGTCGCGAACGAGGTGTTCTCGCAGTTCCGCCAGACCCTCGCCACCTACGCGAAAGGACCTGAGCTCGAGATCGTCGAGGTGCCGACGCGCGATCTCGCGGCCAACGCCGGGGGCGCCGCGTGCCTGATCGTCCAGCACCCCGATGCCTTCGGCACGCTCGTCGGCGTTCGTTCGGTCGCGGATGCGGCGCACACCGCAGGCGGTCTGTGCATCCAGGTGACCGAGCCGCACGCGAACGCGCTCCTCGATCCGCCGGGCGCGCTCGGCGTGGACATTGCCGTCGGCGAG
>DASUSA010000188.1:0-6716 GCA_036375335.1 Candidatus Limnocylindria bacterium | reverse complement strand
GACGCGATCCGGATCGACCGCGATCGGACGCAGGACGAGGTCCGTGTGCGGGTCGCGACCCGGATGCGCTACCTCGGGTGCGCGACGCGCCGCGGCGGCGGCGTGATCGCATACCGCCGGGACCTTCCGGTCGGCTACGGCGCGTGGCGCTACGGATCGGACGGCGACACGGTGTACCTCCACCGCGCGTCGACCCTGCAGCCGCACCGCCGGACGGGCGTGTATTCGGCGATCCTCGGCTGGCGGCTCGATCGCGCGGTGCGCGACGGCAAGACGACCGCGGTCGTGATGGCCGAGCGGGCATCGTCGGCTCCGATCCTCATGCGCAAGGGCTTTCGCGAAGTGGGCGCGCTCCAGATCTGGATGGCTGCCTAGCTGACGGCGCGATCGTCCACGTCGGCGAGACGCATCGAGAGGACCTTCGAGCTGCCACCCTCGTCCATCGACACGCCGTACAGGGTGTCGGCGGCCTCGATGGTCTTGCGGTTGTGCGTCACGACGATGAACTGCGTGCGGTCGGTGAGCTCGCGGAGCGCCTCGGTGAACCGGCCCACGTTCCGCTCGTCGAGCGCGGCATCCACCTCATCGAGGACGCAGAAGGGCGCGGGCTTGACGCGCAGGATCGCGAGCAGCAGCGCGGTCGCGGTGAGCGCGCGCTCGCCGCCGGACAGCTGCGCGAGCGAGCCGATGCGCTTCCCGGGCGGGCGGGCGTAGATGTCGATGCCCGGCTCATCGGGATCTTCGGACGTGCGCAGCGAGGCCTGGCCGCCGTCGAACAGCCGCTTGAAGAAGACCCCGAACTCGCGGTCGACCGCCTGGAACGTCGCGCTGAACTGCTCGGCGATCGTCGAGGCGAGATCGTCAGCGAGCGAGCGGAGGTCGGCCATCGCCTTTTCGAGGTCGGCGCGCTGCTCCGCGAGGAACCGGTGGCGCTCGCCGACCTCGGCCAGCTCGACGGCCGCGAGCGCGTTCACCGGCTCGAGGGCGATGAGCTTGCGCCGCAGGCGCTGCAGGTCGCGCGGGGCGTTCGCCTTCTCCTGCTCCGTCGGCTCCTCATCCAGTTCGATCGACTCGGGATCGGGGAGCGGCTCGTCGTCCGGCAGGCCGAGCTCGGCCCGGACCTGCTCCTCGAGCAGGCTTAACGCGCCCGAGGCCCGCTCCTCCTCGACGCCGACTTTCGACCGCTCGCCGCGCAGCTCCGCGAGCCGCTCGCGCGCCTTCGCGAGACGCTGCTCCGACTCGCGGCGCGAGCCCTCTGCGGCAAGCGAGCGTTCGCGCGCGATCTCGGCCGACCGTGCGGCCTCCTTCGCGTCGCCCGCGGTGCGACCGAGCTCATCCTGGGCGGCTGCCAAGCGCGCCTTCGCGTCGCGCTCCTGGTCGACGAGCGCGCGGAGGCGCGCCTCCTCCTCGGCGATCCGCTTCTCCGTCGCCACGACCTGCTCGTCGAGCGCGTCGCGCAGGCGGACGAGTGTCGATCGGCGCTCCTCGCTCGTCGCCGCATCGAGCCGCGCGTCCTCGGCCTGCTTCGTTGTCGCGGCGTGCGCATCCAGGGAAACGCGCTCGTCGCGCTGCGTGGCCGCAAAGGCGGCAAGCGCGATCGCGGTGGCCTTCTTGGCCGCGTCGCGGTCCGCGCCGAGCTGTTCGCGCCGGGAGATGAGCTCGCCGCGCTCGCGCTCGACCGCGACCGCGCGGGCCTCGCCGGCGCGGACGAGATCGCGCACGTCGGCTTCGGTCGCGGCGAGCGCATCGGCCGCGACCTCGAGCGTCCCACGTTCGCGCTGGGCTTCCGCCAGCTTCACCTCAGCCTCTGCGAGCCGTGTCGCCGCGGCGTCACGTTCGATGCCCACCTGAACGAGGGCCCGCTCGGATGCGTTCAGCTCCTCGCCAAGCCGTCGGTGCATCGCGCCCAGCCGCTCGGTCGCCTGTTGGTCTGCCGCGACGCGGTCATCGGGCATCCGGATCGCGCCGGGTGTCACGACCATCCCGTCGTGGGTGACGACGATGCCGTCACGCATCGACGACGCCGCCCGGAACGCGGCTTCGCGCGGTCCGACGAATACGTTGCGGAACAGCGCACCGGCGACGGCTCGAACATCGTCATCCAAGGTCAGGTGATCGATGAGCCGCGAGCAGCCATCCGGCACGGGAAGGTCCGCGCGCGCGTTCGGGACCAGCACCGTGACGCGCGTCGCGGTCGCGAGATCGGCGAACGCGTGCTTGTCCCCGGGGAACGCGATCGCGTCCCCGAGGACCGCGCGCACCGCCAGCCGCAGCTGCGTCGGGATCTCGAGCCGCTCGTGCAGCCAGCGCAGCCCTTTCGGCAGTGCCGCCGGTGCGGTCCCGGTGCGCCGCGACTCGAGCTCCTCGAGCGCGCGCGCGACCGCTTCCCGCAGCGCGGTTGTCTGGCCGCGGAGGAGTGCGAGATCGCCGTCGACGCGCTGCACGTCATTGCGCGCCGCACCGGCGCGCTCGGCGACGCCCTCGGTGAGGCGCCCGGCCTCGGTGGCGGAGTCACGCGCGCGCTCGAGCTCACGCGCGATGCGGGCGCGCTCGCGCTCGCGGTCGGCGCGTTCGGCCGCGAGGGAGGCGGCCTGCTTCGCGAGCTCGTCGTCGCGTCCCAGGAGCGCGCGGTCCTCGTCGGCCAGGCGGACCTCCTCGCCCTCGCGCAGCACGTGCGCGCGCTCGGTCTCCACCCGCGCGGCCTGCGCCTCCGCCAATGCGATCCGGGTCCGCGACATTGCCTCCTCGTCCGTGCGCGCGGCATCCGCGGATTCCCGGGCCCGGCGCGCGGCCTCGGCCGCCTCGTTCTCCACGGTCCCGCGCCGCTCGCGGAGCGCGGCGACCTCGGCGGGGAGCGTCGCCAGCGCCCCGCGGCTGCGATCCCGTTCGCTCGCGACGGCCTCGAGGCTCGCGGCGAGCGCCGCGATGCGCTCGCGGAGCGACGCCTCCACGGACGCGACGTCCGCCGCCAGGATCCGGAGGCGTTCCTCCTCTTCGCGCGCATGCCGCAGCTCATCGTCGGTCCCGGTCGCCACACTTTCGGTCTCGGCCACGTAGTCGGCGAGGCGCTCGATCTCACGGTCGATCCCGGCGAGGCGCGCGACGAGCTCGTTGCGTTGGGCGGCGGTCGACCCGAACGAGCTGCGGTACCAGCGGAGCGCGCGCCGGCGCAGATCGTTGCGGATGATCTCGTAGTCCGTCCACTTCGCGGCCTGCTCGGTGAGGAGCTGCACGCGCGGGCCGATCTCGCGAAGGATGTCGATGACGCGCACGAGCTCGACCTCGGCGTGCTTGAGGCGCTGGAGCGCGTCTTCACGCCGCATTTGCAGCCGGCGCGTCCCGGCGGCCTCCTCGATGACGATGCGCCGATCCGACGGGCGCAGGGCGAGCACCTGATCCACGAGCCCCTGCCCGATCACGACGAACGGGTTGTCCGCGAGGTTCGCGCCGGCGAGCAGGTCTTGCAGATCGCGCAACCGCACGCGTGCGCGGTTCACGAGGTACTCGGCCTCGCCATTCTTGAACAGCCGTCGACCGACCTCGATCTCGTTGAATTCGATCGGCAGGCGGCGCGACGAGTTGTCCAGTTGAAGGATCGCTTCGGCCATTCCAAGACCGCGCCGTGTCTCGCTGCCCGCGAAGATGAGCTCTTCGTTCTTCTTCGCGCGGAGAATGCGCGCGTTGTTCTCGCCGAGTGCCCAGCGGATCGCGTCCGCCACGTTCGACTTTCCAGATCCGTTCGGCCCGATGATCGCGGTGATGCCCGGCGCGAATTCCAAATGCGTGCGTCCCACGAAGCTCTTGAAGCCAGTGAGCGTCAGCGTCTTGAGGACCGCGTTCGCTCCGGTGTTACCCCCCTCGATCACGGTGAGCTCGTCGGTCATCGTGTCGTCGCCTCGAGGAGCGCCGCGGCCGCCTTCTCCTGGGCCTCGCGCTTCGAGCGGCCCGCGCCTCGCGCATGCAGCTCGCCGACGGCGACGTCGACGAGGAACTCGCGTGCGTGCTCGGGCCCGGTCGTCTCGGCGACGTCGTATGACGGCAGCGGCAGGCCCTGCCCCTGCGCCCACTCCTGGAGGACGGTCTTCGGCGAGCGCCGCGGCTGGGCGGCCGCCGCCACGATCGTGTCCTTCATCGTCCGCAGGACGAACTCGCGGGCCACGTCGAAGCCGCCATCGACGTACACGGCGCCGAGCACCGACTCGTAGAGGCTCGCGCCGAGCCCGACCCGCTGCCGCCCTCCGGTCTCGGACTCGCCGCGACCGAGGCGCGCGCGGTCGGCCAGCCCGAGGCGCTGCGCGAGCTGCGACAGCGGCGGCCCCGACACGAGCTGGGCCCGCATGGCCGTGAGCTCGCCCTCGGTCGCCTCGGGATGGCTCTGGTACAGCAGCTCGCCGATCACGAGGTCCACGACGGCGTCGCCGAGGAACTCGAGGCGCTCGAAGTCCTCGAGCTCCATCTCCGGGTGCTCGTGCAGGTACGAGCTGTGCGTGAGCGCCGTCGCGAGCAGCGACGGATCACGGAACCGGTAGCCGCCGATCTCTTCGTCCGCCATGACCCCTTTCGAAAACCGAAGAGGCAGCGGCCGTACGCCGCTGCCTCCCCTGGTCGCCAATTCTGGTGGCGCGTGGAACGTCAGGCCACGTGTTCCTCGATGTACTCCTGAGCGTCGCCCACGCTCTTGATCTTCTCGGCATCTTCGTCCGAGATCTCCATCCCGAACTCTTCCTCGAGGCTCATGATCAGCTCGACGAGGTCGAGGGAGTCAGCGTTGAGGTCGTCGACGAACGAGGCCTCTGGCTTCACATCCGCTTCGTCGACGCCGAGCTGTTCGACGACGATCTTCTTGAGGCGCTCGTACATCTTCTGGTCCGCCAACAGCGCAAACCTCCCTGCCGCAACTTCCACGCTTGCCGGCTTCGCCCCCGGCGCCCGGGCAAGTGTCGGGCTAGGCACGCTTGCCCGTCAATCGGCGGTCCCGGTCCGCCCGCCGACAGCCGTCGCGAGCACGCCGTTCACGAACTTGGGCGCCGCCTCGGAGCCGAAGAGCTTGGCCAGCTCGACCGCTTCGTCGATGATCACCCCCGCCGGCGCGTCGCCCGAGATCCGAAGCTCGTACAGCGCGATGCGCAGCACGTTCTTGTCGATCTTGGCCATCTGGTCGATCGGCCACTCCGGCGCCAGGGCGGCGATCTCGGCGTCGAGCTCCTTGCGGTGGGCGAGCACGCCTTCCACGAGCTCCCAGGCGAAGTTCGCCGCCTCCTCGGTCAGGCCGGCGCGGAACGCGCCGCGGGTCCAGGTGTCCTTGGGATCGCCGCGGTTGAAGTCGATCTCGAACAAGGTCTGCAGGGCAACGCGGCGCGCCGGGTGGCGGCCGGCGCGCTCGATGCGCTTCACGCGACGCTGCTCTGACTCTGCTCAGCGAGCAGGGCGATGAGGCCCTGGGACACCGACCGCTCGGCCACGGCGATCGCGTGCCGGACCATGTTCGCCTGGGCCCGGCCGTGGGTCACGACCGAGACGCCGTTCACCCCGAGCAGCGGCGCCGAGGCGTACTCGTCGTAGTCGAGGCGATGCCGCAGCTTGCGCACGCCACCCATGGCGAAGCCATAGGCGACCTTCCCGAGGACGCCACCGAAGATATCGTTGCGGATGCCCTCGCGGAAGACATCGACGACGCCCTCCATCCCCTTGGCCAGCACGTTGCCGGTGAAGCCGTCGCACACGACGATGTCGGTCGTCCCGCGCAGCGGATCGCGCCCCTCGATGTTCCCGAAGAAGTTGATGTCCGTCGCGCCGGCCAGGAGGGCGTGGGCCTCCTGCTGGACCCGCCCGCCTTTCTCCGGCTCCTCGCCGACGTTCATGAGCCCGACCGTCGGCTCGCTGACGCCGTGCACGCGCTCCATGAAGCGCGAGGCCATGCGCGCGTACTGCAGGAGGTTGCTCGGCTCCGCATCCATCGTCGCCCCGGCATCGATGAGGCAGGCCGGCTTCCCTTTCGTCGTGGGCAGCATGCCGCAGAGCGCCGGCCGGTCGATGCCGCGGATCCGGCCGAGGACGAGGAGCGCCGCGGCCATGGTCGCCCCGGTGTTCCCCGCGCTGACCACCGCCTCCGCGTCTCCGCGCTTCACGAGCGCGGTCGCGACCCCGATGGACGTGTCGCCACGCCGGCGCAGCGCGTTCGAGGGATGCTCGTGCATCTCGACGACATCTCGCGCGTCGACCACCGTGATGCCCGGCCGCGGCGCCGTGCCGAGTGCGGCTCGCACGATCTCGTCACGGCCGACGAGCACGATCTCCGCGACACCGCCCTCCGCCCGGTACAGCAACGCGCCCCGTACGATCTCGTCCGGGGCGTGGTCACCACCCATCGCGTCGACCGCGATGCGCATCGCGCTAGCTGGCTGCGGTGCGCTTCTTGGCGCGGATCTTGATCACCTGCCGGCCGCGGTACATCCCGCAGTGGGGGCAGGCTTGATGTGACGGCTTCGGGCTCTTGCACTGCGGGCAGGGCACGAGGTTCGCGGCGCGCAGCCGGAGGTGGCTGCGGCGGTCGCCCTGCGCCGCGTGCGGGGTTCGCTTTTTCGGTTCACCGGCCAATTCGGGTACTCCGTCTCATTACTCGTCACTCATTGTAGGTGCGCGCGACGTGGCAGATGTTGCTCATCGAGGCGTGCAGGGCGGCGGGGGCGCTGCCCGCGCGCCGGTGGCCGTTCGCC
>DASUSA010000187.1:0-2937 GCA_036375335.1 Candidatus Limnocylindria bacterium | reverse complement strand
TGACGAGGTCCTGTTCGCGCACGCGCTCGTTGCCGAAGTACAGGATGTCGACGTCGATCGCGCGCGGGCCCCATCGCCGCGTCCTGACGCGGCCACCTTCCCGCTCGACCGCCTTGGCGACTCTCAGCAGCTGGCGCGGGCTGCCCCGCCACTCGGCTTCCACGACCTGGTTCAGGAACAGCGGCTGGTCGGCGACGCCCCACGGCTCCGTCTCGATGACGCGGCTCTGCCGCAAAATGCGCACTCCCTTTTGACGCAATCGTCTGCGCGCGGCACTCAGATTCTTCGCGCGTGTTCCGAGGTTCGAACCAAGGCCCAGGTAGACCTGCGTCACTTGATGCGGTCGGCCACGCGGACCGCGCGCGTCATGGCCAGGACGTCGTGCACGCGCACGATATCGGCGCCCCGCAGCACGGAGGCGACCACCGTGGCCGCCGTCCCCTCCAGCCGGTCGGTCACGGGCAGGTCGAGCAGCTTGCCGATGAACGACTTGCGCGACGTGCCGATCAGTATCGGGTGACCGAGCTCGCGCAGCTCGCCGAGGCGGCGCATCACTTCCCAGTTGTGTTCGGCGGTCTTGCCGAATCCGATGCCCGGATCGACGATGACCTTCTCCTTCGGCACCCCGGCGGCGACCGCGCGAGACGCGGCGGCGGCGAGGAACCGCTTGATCTCCGCCATCAGGTCGCCCGAGTACTCGGTGCCTTCCTGGTTGTGCATGAGAACGAGCGCGCATCCATGACCGGCTGCGAGGTCGGCGATGGCTGGCGAGCGGGTCAGGCCCCAGACGTCGTTGAGGATGGTGGCGCCGGCCGCCACCCCGCGCTGCGCGACCTCTTCCTTATAGGTGTCGATGGAGACCGGCACGCCCGCGTCGGCCGCGAGCCGCTGGACCACCGACTCGGTGCGCGAGATCTCCTCGGCCACCGACACCGGCACATGCCCTGGGCGTGTGGACTCGCCACCGACGTCCAGCATGTCCGCACCCTCGCGCACCATGCGCAGGCCCTGTTCGACAGCCGCTTCCGCGTCTGCGCCCAGGCCGTCGCCGCTGAACGAGTCCGGGGTCACGTTGACGATGCCCATGACGTAGGTGCGCGATCCCCACTCGTAGCGCTTGCCGCCGATCTCGGCGATCACAGCGCGATTATGCTCGGGAGCAGGAATGAGGCTGGAGGACCTCGCGCGGGGCGCGGGAGCGACGCTCGAGGGTAACCCCGACGTCGACATTACGGGCATTGCATACGACTCGCGCCGGGCCGGTCCGGGCGACCTGTTCGTCGCCGTTCCTGGGATCCACGTCGACGGCCATCACTACGTGGGTGACGCAGTCGCCCGCGGCGTGTCCGCGGTGGCGACCGAGCGCGAGGTGGAGATTCCGGACGGCATCCCGGTGCTGCACATGGCTTCGACGCGTATAGGCCTCGCGGAGCTGTCGGCCGAGTTCTACGGGCGGCCCTCGCGCCGCCTCAAGCTTGCCGGCATCACCGGCACCGACGGCAAGACCACGGTGACCCACATGGCCGAGCACGTCCTGCAGACGAGCGGAGTGGTGGCGGGTGCGATGAGCACCGTCGCGTTCAAGGTCAGCGGTCGCGAAGTCGACAACACGACCGGGCAGACGACGACCGAAGCGCCCGAGGTCCAGGCGTGGCTCGCGCGCATGGTCGAGGCGGGAGCGGAATGCGCCGTGATCGAGACCACGTCGCATGCGCTGGTCCAGGAACGAGTCCGCGCGTGCGAGTTCGACGTCGCCGCGGTCACCAACGTTGGCCACGACCACCTCGACTACCACGCGACGTGGGAGGACTACCTGGACGCGAAGTCGAGACTGATCGACCTCGCCGCGCTAAGCGCCGACAAAGGGATTGAGAAGACTGCGGTCCTCAACCGGGACGATCCCAGCTACGAGCGCCTCGCGCGCCGGCCGATATCCCGCCGCTGGACGTACGGCTTGACCACGGCGTCAGAGCTGCACCCGCTCGACCTGGCGATCACGAGCTCGGGCTCGCGCTTCCGGATGAAGACGCCCCTTGGCGAGACCGAGGTGTCGCTCAACGTGCCCGCGCGTTTCAACATCTACAACGCGCTCTGCGCTGCGGGCGTTTGCCTCGCTCTCGGCGTGCCGGTCGAGGACATTGGTCGCGGCCTGGCCGGATTCGAGGGCGTGCGCGGCCGGCTCGAGCCGGTCGACCTTGGCCAGGATTTCCGCGTCTACATCGATTTCGCCCACGCCGCCGGCTCGCTGGCCAGCGCGTTGGCGGAGCTCCGTCCGTTCACCCGGGAGCGCCTCATCGTCGTCTTCGGCTCCACAGCCCGCTCCGACCACGACCGCCCCGGCATGGGGCGCGCCGCGGCGGAGTTCTCCGACTTCTTCATCATCACGACTGACGATCCGTTGACCGAAGACCCTGTCGAGATCGCCCGTGACGTCCAGTCAGGCGTGTCCGACAAAGCGCCGGGCCGCGACTACGAGGTCGTGATCGACCGCCGCGCCGCAATCCGCAGGGCGATCGAGATCGCGCGGGCCGGCGACACCGTGCTGCTCGCCGGCAAGGGACATGAGCGGTCGATGCGCACCGCGCGTGGATCGGAGCCATGGGACGAGCGGGCGGAGGCGGAGGCTGCGATCCGCGAGCGCCTGGCGGCGGGCAGCTAAGAGCCGCCGCCCACCATCCGCACGATCTCGACCTGGTCGCCATCGCGCAGCGTGACCGTTGCATAGGCGGCGCGCTGGATGATCTCTCCGTTGTGCTCCACCGCCACAGCGCGCGGGTTGACGCCGAGCTGCTCGAGGTAGCGCAGCAGCGGCGTCGGCTGCTCGAGCTCGATTCGCTTTCCGTTGACGTGCAGCGCGATCACGCGAAGAGTCCGATCGCGGCGTAACCCGCGGCGCCCGCGCGATGACACTCCGCGACGCGTTCTTCGGTGACGCCT
>DASUSA010000186.1:0-4664 GCA_036375335.1 Candidatus Limnocylindria bacterium | reverse complement strand
GACGACAACCTGCGCAAGCCGGCGCTCGAGCGGCTCATCGGCACCGCCAAGGAGGCTCCGGTCGCGACGCCGCAGCAGATCCGCGAGCACGTCGCGACCACGGTCACCGGCAAACGGATCGCCCCGCAGTCGGAGAATCAGCGCCGCTACGTCGAAGAGATGCGCAAGTCTGATCTGGTATTCGCGACGGGCGTCGCCGGCACCGGGAAGAGTTATTTGGCTGTCGCGATGGGCGTGAACGCGCTACGCGAACGAAAAGTCACCCGGTTGATCCTCACGCGGCCTGCGGTCGAGGCAGGGGAGAACCTTGGCTTCCTGCCCGGCGACCTCCAGCAGAAGATCGACCCCTACCTGCGTCCGCTGTACGACGCGCTGTACGAGCTCATGCCCGCCGAGCGCATGTCTCGCGCGCAGGAGCGCGGGGAGATCGAGGTCGCACCCCTGGCCTACATGCGTGGCAGGGCGCAGCCGATAAGAACGAGCGTGCTCACCCCTACCGGCCCTCGCGCGATCGGCAGCCTCTCGGTCGGCGATGTCGTGATCGGTTCAGATGGTCGTCCGACCCCTGTCACCGGCGTGTATCCACGCGGTCGGCGGCCGGTGTACCGCGTCTTCGCTCAAGACGGAGCGTCCACCCTTGTCTGCGGGGAGCATCTCTGGGCAGTGACGACGGCCGCGGATCGGAGACGGGGAAGACCGCCGAGGGTCCTTGAGACCCGAGAGATGCTTGGCCGTCTGCGCGCGGCGCACGGTCACCGCTACGAGCTGCCGCTCGTGTCCCGGCCAGTCGAATTCGTTCAACGCGACGTTCCGATGGATGGATATGCGCTGGGCCTTCTCCTCGGTGATGGTTGCATCACGCTGAGATCGACTCCGTCCTTTTCGACCGCGGACCCGGAGCTCGCGGCGGCACTCGAATATTCGATCCCAGGGGTCACGGTCGCCCGTAAGAGCGACTACGACTACATCCTTCGCCGTACGGGCGGGAGCCGTGGTGGGGTCATTGTGCCCAACCCGGCGACGCTGATCCTCCGCGAGCTGGGGATCGCCGGCACGCGGTCAAGCACCAAGTTCGTGCCAGCCGGATACCTGTTCAATAGCGCCGCCATCCGCCTGGCGGTTTTGCAAGGACTTCTGGATACCGACGGCGGGCCTGTCACGCAGACAGGTCGAAGCTGCCGGATCCAATACGTGACAATCTCACCGCAGCTCAAGGACGACGTCGTCTTTCTTGTCAGATCGCTGGGAGGCGTCGCTTACCGTCGGACGCGTGCCGCCCTCGGGCGTCGGCCGGGTCGCGCTCGCGGAAGGGATGTCGGATATCGGTCGGACGCGTACGTCCTCGAGATCCGTCTTCCGGCTGAGATCCAGCCCTTCCGGTTGACCCGCAAGCTCGATAGGTACAACGCAATAGGCGGCGGACGACCGATGCGCTTCATCGACCGCATCGAGCCCGAAGGTGACCAGGAGACGGTCTGCATCCGCGTCGCAGCCGCAGACTCGCTCTACGTGACCGAAGACTTTCTCGTAACGCACAACACTCTTAACGAAGCCTTCATCATCCTCGATGAGGCCCAGAACACGACGCCCGCGCAGATGAAGATGTTCTTGACCCGGCTCGGCTACGGATCACAGGTGGTCGTCACCGGCGACGTCACGCAGATCGACCTTGATGATGGGCAAAAGTCCGGAATGGTCATGGCGCGCGAGATCCTGCGCGATATCGAAGGGGTCGGATTCGTTGACTTCGACGACAAGGACGTCGTTCGCCATGAGCTCGTTGCGCGGATCGTGCGGGCGTACGATCGGTACGAGAGGAAGCCCGAATGATCCGGTTCGCACCGAGGAGCCGATCGATCGCGGAGATCCGCGCCCTGATTCGAGCCGACTCGCGCGTGCGCCTCGCCGCGTTCGTCATCGCCACCGGCCTCCTGAGCGCTGTCGCGCTCCTGTTCGCGCCGCCTGCGGTCGTCTCGTACTCGCAGGCCGGGGTGGTCGCCGATCGCGAGGTCCGCGCTCCCCACTCCACCGCGTTCACCTCCGAGACGCTGAGCCAGGCGGAGCGAGACAAGGCCGCCGCGGCGGTGCAGCGCGTGTACGTCGCAGATCCCGGGGTGAACGTCACGTCGAGCTCGCATCTGCAGGCGGCGATCACCGGCATCGGCCGCGTCCGCAACGACGCGACCCAGGCCCGCGACCAGCGGATCACGGCGCTCACGAAGCTCACAGAGGTCACGCTCAGCACGCCGCTCGCGACCGACGCGCTGGACATGACCGCGGCCGAGTGGGACCAGCTCAATCGCGAGCTCGATCCGGCGCTCAAGACCCTCTATGGGCAGGGCATCCGCCCGGAGCAGCTCGACACCGCGCGCACGGACTCGGTCCCGAAGGCCCTTCCGCCGGCGTGGACCGATCGCCAGAAGCGCATCGGCGGCGAGCTCCTCAAGCAGAGCCTGCAGGCAAATCTCGTGTTCGACGCGAACGCCACCGTCGCGGCCCAGCAATCGGCGCGGAATGACGTCGCGCCGGTCCAGGTGCAGGTGACCGCGGGCGAGGTCGTCGTGCGCGAGGGCCAGGTCGTCACCGATCAGGATCTCGAGAAGCTGCGCGCGCTGGGCCTCGTGAACCCGGGCATCGACTGGAAGAGCGCGGTCGGCCTGCTGAGCTGGGCGCTCATCATTGCCGGTGTCCTCGGCCTGTTCGTTGAGCGCTACGCCGAGGAGGCCTGGGCGGATGATCGGAAGCTCATGGTCGTCGGTCTGGCGCTCGTCGCGCTGACCGCTGCCGGCCGTGCGCTCATTCCCGGCCACACCGTCGCGGTGTACTTCGTCCCGTTCGCGGCGGTCGCGATGATGCTCACGGTCCTGGTCGGCGGCCGCACCGCGCTCGCGACGCAGATCGCGGGCGCGCTGCACATCGGCATCATGTCGGGACAGGTCGAGCTCGTCGCCTACGTGCTCGTGCCCGCGCTCCTCGGCATGGCCGCGGTGCGTCGGGCGACCACGGCGCGCGAATTCGTCGAGGCGGCGCTGTACGTCACGCTTGGCGACCTCGGTGTCATCGGCACTTTCCTGCTCGTCGGCCGATCCGCCGACACGCTCGGCGCGCTCCAGCTGGCCGCGGCCGCGCTCATCAGTGGCATCGCCTCGGGTGTGCTCGCGTTCGGCGCGATCGTCATGCTCGGCCACCTGTTCCGGATCACGACCGTGTTCGAGCTACGCGAGCTCGCGGATCCGAACCATCCGTTGCTCCGTCAGCTGCTGTTGCGGACGCCTGGCACGTATCACCACTCGCTGCTCGTCGCGAACCTCGCGGAGCGTGCGGCCGAGGTCATCGGCGCGGATCCGCTGGTCGCCCGGGTAGGCGCGTACTACCACGACATCGGGAAGATGCGGAACCCGCTCGCGTTCATCGAGAACCAGACCGGAACGAACCCGCACGACGACCTCGATCCCGCGGTATCCGCGAGCATCGTGTCGGCACACGTGCGTGACGGCATCGCGCTCGCCGATCGCTATCGGCTGCCACCGCAGATCCGCGAGATCATCCCCGGCCACCATGGCACGAGCCTCATCCGCTACTTCCACACGCTCGCGCAGCAGCGGGGCGCGGTCATTGACGAGGCCGCGTTCAGGCATCCTGGCCCGAAGCCGCGGAGCAAGGAGGCCGGCATCATCATGCTGGCCGACGGCACCGAGGCCGCGGTCCGCTCCATCGAGGACAAGACTCCCGAGGCGATCGGCGAGATGGTCGAACGGATTGCCGCCGAGAAGGTCGCCGACGGCCAGCTCGACGATTGCGACCTCACGCTCCGCGACGTGCAGCGCGTGAAGGAGGCGTTCCGCGAGCTTCTCGCAGGCGTGTATCACGAGCGGATCCCGTACCCCGAGGACCGTATCGCGCGACTACCCGCGGCCACACCGCCGCCGACGAGCGCGTCCGGCACCTGAGACTCTCGTTCCGCGGCGACGCGCCGTGCGATCTCACGTGCGTCCGTCGCGCGATCCGCAGCGCCGTGAAGCCGTACGCGCTGCCGGCCGACGCGCGGATCACCGTCGCCTTCATCACCGACCCGGAGATGCGCGAGCTCAACCGGACGTATCGGGCGAAAGATCGAACGACCGACGTGCTCTCGTTCGGCCAGGCGGTCGGGCGGGCAAAAGGTGAGCGGGCTGTAAGAAAGCTGGCCCGCGATGCCGACGGAGAGCTCGACGTCGGGGACATCGTCATCAGCCCGGCCCAGGCCGCCCGGCAGGCGAAGCGCCGGAAACACCCGCTCGTGCGGGAGATCGCGTTCCTCGCGGCCCACGGAGCCTTGCATTTGCTCGGGTTCGAGGACGAGACGCCGGCGGGGTACCGCGAGATGGTACGGCTGGGGACTGCCGCGACCGCGGAGGCCGTGGCAGCATCGCGCGGGTGAAACACCCGGTCCTCGCCGGCGTTACCCCGTAGTGATGCGAGGACTCGCCATCGGCGTGGTTGCATGCGTGCTGTTCGGGACGCTCGCCGCTCCCGCCGCGGCGTCCAGCGCGGACCTCGTCATCCAGGTCGACGGCCTGGTGAAGGCCTTTCCCGGCGACACCGGCGTGTACATCGCCGATCCGCTCGTGGCGCAGCCGCTGTACGCGCACGACGCGGACGTGTCGTTCATCGCGGCGTCCATT
>DASUSA010000185.1:0-4861 GCA_036375335.1 Candidatus Limnocylindria bacterium | reverse complement strand
GTGGCGTGAAGCTCTCGGTCGGGCAGCGGCAGCGTATCGCGATCGCCCGCGCGCTGCTGCGCGACTCGCCGGTGCTGCTGCTCGATGAGGCGACCTCCTCGCTCGACAACGAGAGCGAGTACCTCGTCCAGGAGGCCCTTGCTCGGCTCATGCTCGGCCGGACGACGATCGTGATCGCGCACCGGCTGACGACCGTCGAGCGGGCCGATCGGATCCTCGTGCTCGACCGCGGGCGGATCGTCGAGGATGGCACGCATCCGGAGCTGATCGCCGCGAAGGCGCTCTACTGGCGTCTATACACGCGGGCGTTCAAGGACGATCGGCCGGCCGAGCCCTCGCTACCGATAGTGGTCGGGATGGATCCACGGGGCGAGGCTCATGGCGACAAGGTGGGCGAACGCGTCGGTGCGTGACACGGCCCCGGCCGTGAGCAAACCGATCGCCCCGCTCGCCGTCTTGCTATCGGTCACGCCGAACAGCTGATCCACAAGGGTCCCGAGCTCTTCGCCCGCGCGCAGGCCCGCGCCCAACGACGCCGGCAGGAGCATCCGCAGACCGCTCGCGTAGCCTTCCCGGCCCGTGGGATCGATCGCCGCGACCCACGAGAGCAGCCAGACGCGCGGACCGTCGAGCTCCACGCCGCCCTCGAGGCCGAATGCGATGTCGGCGCCTGTGGCGACGAGCGCCTTGCGCGCCCGCTCGAGCGCTCCGGCGCGCGTCGCGGTATCGCCGAACGGCTGATGACCGACGCCCGACGGCACAGTGACCGCCGTGACCGCGCATCCGGGCGCGAGTGCAGCCAGCGCCTCGCGGACCGCGGCGACCTTCGCGGGATTCGTCGAGCCGATGCCCGCTCGATGGAACCTGAGCGTCACCGGCCGAGCGTACGGACCACTAGCCGCTGAGCGCGCGGCGAGCTAGAATTCCGACTGTAGTGCTCGGAAATCCAACCACACCCACCGCGTTCCACGTCTCGACGCGAGGCGAATACGGGATGCGGCTCATGGTCGACCTGGCCCGCAACTACGGCAACGGGACGCTCTCGCTCCACGCCGTCGCAGAGCGCGAACAGCTGCCCGAGGCGTACCTCGAACAACTCGTCGCGGTGCTGCGGAAGGCGGGGCTCGTCACCGGCAAGCGTGGCGCGGGCGGGGGCTACATCCTCGCGCGCGAACCCGGGCAGATCACCGCGGGCGACGTCGTGCGCGCGCTCGAGGGACCGATCGAGCCGCAAGTCTGCACGGCCGAGGGCGATCCGGTCCTTAACTGCGTGCGCGAGCAGGGGTGCGGCACGCGGCTCGTCTGGCTCAAGCTCCAATCTACGATCGCGACGGCGCTCGACGGCATGACGCTCGCCGAGCTCACGCGGCAAACACAGCAGCAGAACGTCACAGTCGCGCCCTAGGGGCGCCGCAGGGGAGGCATCGTGTCGACGCTCGAGATCAAGGACCTCCACGTGAACGTGGATGCCAAGGAGATCCTGAAGGGGATCGACCTCGGCGTCCGCAGTGGTGAGGTCCACGCGATCATGGGCCCGAACGGCTCGGGCAAGAGCACGCTGTCGCTCGCGGTGATGGGCCACCCCCGGTACAAGGTGACGCGCGGCTCCGTGCTCCTCGACGGCGTCGACCTGCTCAAGCTTCCGGTCGATGAGCGCGCCCGCAAGGGGTTGTTCCTCGCGTTCCAGTACCCGTCCGCGATCCCGGGCGTCTCTGTGGCGAACTTCCTTCGCACGGCGATCAACGCGCGCCGTGCGACGCCGGGCGTCGAGAAGAAGAACGACCTGCCGATACCGCAGTTCCGCAAGATGCTCGCGGAGAAGATGCAGCTCCTTCAGGTGCCAGACGACTTCCTCAAGCGCGCGGTGAACGACGGATTCTCAGGCGGCGAGAAGAAGCGCCTTGAGACCCTCCAGATGCACATGTTCCAGCCGTCGTTCGCCATCCTCGATGAGACCGACTCGGGCCTTGACATCGACGCCCTGAAGACCATCGCGACGGGAATCGAATCCCTGCGCGGCCCCGATATCGGCATCCTCCTCATCACGCACTACGAGCGGATCCTCCGCTACGTGCGGCCGGACTTCGTGCACGTGCTGGTCGACGGACGGATCGTGCGGACCGGCGGCCGCGAGCTCGCCGCCGAGCTCGAGCAGAAGGGCTACGACTTCGTCCGCGAGGAGCTCTACAAGGAGCCGGCCGGGGTGGGGAAGTAGTGGCCGTCGCTCCCGCTCGCGAAGCCACGACACCACTGGACGTCGAGCGCATCCGCGCCGACTTTCCGATCCTTTCGCGCACAGCGCACGGCAAGCCGATCGTGTATCTCGACAATGCGGCGACGAGCCAGAAGCCGAAGGCCGTCATCGACGCGATGTCGAGCGTGTACGAGGAGCACAACGCGAACATCCACCGCGGCGTCTACGAGTTCAGCGAGCGGACCACCGCGCTGTTCGAGGGCGCGCGGGAAAAGGTGGCGAAGTTCATCAACGCGCCGCAGACCCGCGAGGTGATCTTCTGCCGCAACGCCACCGAGGGCCTGAATCTCGTCATGAACACCTGGGGACGCGAGCACATCGCAGCCGGCGACGTGATCGTGACGACGGTCCTCGAGCACCACTCGAACTTCGTGCCGTGGCAGCAGCTGGCCCAGCAGGTCAGCGCCTCGCTCGTGGTCGTCGACATCGACGATGACGGACGCCTGCGCCGCGACCAGTTCACCGCGGCGATGGCGAAGCGGCCGAAGCTCGTGACCCTCACCCAGACGAGCAACGGTCTCGGCACGGTCACCCCGGCGAAGGAGCTGACCGCCGAAGCCCATGCGGCAGGTGCGCTCGTCGTCATCGACGGCGCCCAGTCGGTGCCGCACGCCAAGGTCGACGTCCGGGACCTCGACTGCGATTTCCTCGCGTTCAGCGGCCACAAGATGCTGGCGCCGCCCGGGTCGGGTGTGGTCTGGGGCCGCGCGGCGATCCTCGAGAAGATGCGGCCATTCCTGTACGGCGGAGACATGATCTCGCGCGTCGCGGTCGATCTGACCACCTGGAACGACCTTCCGTGGAAGTTCGAGGCCGGCACCTCGGCGTACGTCGACGCGATCGGGCTCGGGGCCGCCGTCGACTACCTCGAGACCGTCGGCATGGACAAGATCCACGAGCACGAGCGCGCCCTCGTCGCATACGCCCTGCCGCGGCTCATCGCGATCCCGGGCCTCACCGTGTTCGGACCGAAGACGGCCGACGACCGGGTCGGGGTGATCTCGTTCGACCTGGCGGGCATCCACCCGCACGACGTTGCCCAGATCTTCGACAGTGAGGGGATCTGCGTGCGTGCGGGTCACCACTGCAACCAGCCGCTCATGACGCGACTCGGCACTGCAGCCACGACGCGGGCCAGCTTCTATCTGTACAACACGTTCGCCGAGGTCGACCTGCTCGTGGGCGCGATCGCCAAAGCGAAGACCCTGTTCAAGGTCTGAGATGGACGATTTCTACCGCGAGTTCATCCTCGACCACTACAAGAACCCGCACAACTTCGGCGAGATGCAGGGTGCGACGCACCAGTACCACGATACGAACCCGCTCTGCGGTGACGAGATCACGATGTACCTGAAGGTCGGCGCAGGCGACCGCGTCGAGGACGTGCGCTTCGCGGGCCAGGGCTGCGCGATCTCGCAAGCCTCGGCCTCGATCCTGACCGATGAGGTGAAGGGCAAGACCCTCGACGAGCTGAAGGCCATCGACCGCGAGCACGTGCTTGAGAATCTCGGGATCACCCTGACCCCCGCGCGCCTCAAGTGCGCGCTGCTCAGCCTGAAGGCCCTCAAGGGCAGCGCCTGGGGCCTCCACGAGTGGCCCGGCGAAGAGGCGAAAACCTCGTGAAGTCCTCCGAAATAATTCCGACCGTAGGAGTAGGATTAACCTCGTGGCAGTGAATCCGGCGGTCGACCAGCTCCCCGACAACTACAAGTTCGGGTGGGAAGACAAGGACGCCGTCTACCGGAACGTCAAGAAGAAGGGCCTCTCACCCGAGGTCGTCACCGAGATCTCCCAGACCTACAAGCAGGAGCCCGAGTGGATGCTCCAGCGGCGCCTCAAGGCGCTCAAGCACTACCGCAACCGGCCGATGCCCACGTGGGGTGCCGACCTCTCCGCGATCGACTTCGAGGACATCTACTACTACCTCAAGGCGTCGGACAAGTCGATGAAGGACTGGAACGACGTTCCCGATTACATCAAGCGCACGTTCGACCAACTCGGCATCCCGCAGGCGGAGCAGAAATATCTCGCTGGCGTCGGAGCCCAGTACGACTCCGAGTCCGTGTACCACAACATTCGCAAGGATCTCGAGGCCCAGGGCGTCGTGTTCATGGACACCGACACCGCGCTCAAGCAGCACCCCGAGATCTTCCGCGAGCACTTCGGCACGGTGATCCCGGCGAACGACAACAAGCTCGCCGCGCTCAACACCGCGGTGTGGTCGGGCGGCTCGTTCGTCTGGGTCCCGAAGAACGTTCATGTCGAGATTCCCCTGCAGGCGTACTTCCGCATCAACAGCGAGAACGCCGGGCAGTTCGAGCGCACGCTCATCATCGCCGAGGAAGGGTCCAGCGTTCATTACGTCGAAGGCTGTACCGCCCCGGTCTTCACGACGAACACGCTGCACAGCGCGGTCGTCGAAATCATCGTCAAGAAGGACGCCCGGGTTCGCTACACGACCATCCAGAACTGGAGCCACAACGTCTACAACCTCGTGACGAAGCGAGCGGTGGTCCAGGAGGGTGGCGTGATGGAGTGGATCGACGCCAACCTCGGCTCAAAGGTCACGATGAAGTACCCAAGCGTCTACCTCGTCGGCGAGCGTGC
>DASUSA010000184.1:0-4989 GCA_036375335.1 Candidatus Limnocylindria bacterium | reverse complement strand
ATCCCGCGGCCGGTCAGCCCGCCGATCCGGCTCACGCGCCGGGCTACGTGGTTCCCGGCCGCGACGTGCAGGTCACGCGGATCGTGCTGCAGGACGGCACCGAGGTCTCGCGCGAGAACTGGTACAGCCACTACGCCCCGGTCTGGGGTGGGCCGGCTCGTTGACCGCCGTGATCGCGCACGGCACGGCACTGGACGACCCGGGGCTCACCGAAGTGGAAGCCGTTCGTCGGCGCGCACGCGGACTTGGCAATCGTCTCCCACCGGCGACCGGCCGGACCTATCGGCAGATCGTTCGCGAGAACGTCCTCACCTTCATCAACGGGGTCATCTTCCTGCTCTGCGTCGCGCTCCTGGCCCTCGGGCAGTGGAGCGATGCGCTCGTCTCGATCGCGGTAATCGGCGTGAACGTGCTCGTCGGGGTCGTTCAGGAGATCCGGGCGAAGCGCGTCCTGGACCGGATCGCGGTGCTCGCTCGCCCGAAAGCTGCCGTTCTGAGGGACGGATCCGAGCGCCAGATCGACCCGGCCGAGATCGTCGTTGGTGACGTGCTCGTGATCCGCCCTGGCGACCAGGTCCTGGTCGACGGTCCGATCGTGGGTTCAGGCCGCATCGAGGTGGACGAGTCCCTGCTCACCGGCGAGGCCGACCCGGTCTCGAGACGTGTCGGGGATGACCTGCGCTCCGGCACGTTCGGCGTGAGCGGCACGACCCGATATGTGGCGCACGCGGTCGGCGACGATTGCTTCGCGAATCGCCTGACCGTTGGGGCTCGCGCCTTCCGGCGAGTGCAGACGCGTCTGCAGCGCGAGATCCTTCTCGTCGTCCGCGTTCTCCTTCTGGTCGCCGGCTCCTTCGGCGTCATGCTCGTTGCCGCCGCGGTGATCGATGGCCTGCCACCCGTGCAGGTCATCCGGATCGCCGTCGTCGTGGCCGGACTCGTCCCGAATGGGCTGTTCCTCGCCATGGCTGCCGCGTACGCGATCGGTGCGGTGCGGATCGCGGGACAGGGCGCGCTCGTCCAGCAGGCCAACGCGATCGAGTCGTTGAGCAACGTGGATGTCCTCTGCCTCGATAAGACCGGCACGTTGACCTCAGGCCGGCTCGAGGTCGTGTCCATCCGGGCCTTCACCGTCCCGGAGGACGAAGCGCGGCAACTCGTCGGAGACTTCACGGCAAGCGTCACCGCCCCGAACCGGACGACCGCTGCCATCGCGGCCGGATGCCGAGGCACGCGCATCGGCATCGCCGACGAGCTGCCGTTCGGGTCGGAACGCCGCTGGAGCGCGCTTCGGTTCGACGGGTCGAGCGACACGCTCGTCCTCGGAGCTCCCGAGGCTCTCCTGTCGCGACTCCCACCGGATCAACGGGACGGGGTGATCGCGGTCGTCGCCGGAGCCGCTAGCTCGGCGCTGCGGGTCGTGCTCTTGGCACGAGGTCGAGCCGGTCCAACCGCCCCTGCAGGGGTCCCCGCGCTGCCGACGGTGCTCACGCCCATCGCCCTCGTGACGCTCCGCGACGAGCTTCGGATCGATGTGCGCGACTGCCTCGCTGGCTTCGCCGATGCCGGAATCGCGATCAAGCTGGTGTCGGGAGACCACCCCGAGACGGTCCGGGCGGTGGCGGCACAGGCCGGCCTGCCGTCGGCGGGCGGCATCGTCACCGGCGATGAGCTCGCGGCCGCGAGCGCAATTGACGCCCGCCGGCTTGTCCGCGAAGGGACCATCTTCGCGCGCGTCGCGCCCCACCAGAAGCAGCTCCTTGTCGGAGCGCTGCGCGACGATGGGCGGTACGTAGCGATGGTCGGCGACGGTGTCAACGACGTGCCCGCCCTGAAGCAGGCAGACCTCGCGATCGCACTGAACAGCGGCGCGCCTGCCGCACGCGCGGTGGCGGACCTCGTCCTGCTGGACGACTCGTTCGCGACGTTGCCCGCGGCATTCCGCGAAGGGCAGCGGATCCAGAACGGCATGCAGGCCGTCCTGCAACTGTTCCTCTCGCGGATCGCGTACATGGTGCTGCTCATCGCGGGGGCGGCGCTCATGGATGCCGCGTTTCCGTTCACCCCAAAGCAGAACGCGGTGGTCACGCTCTTCACCGTCGGCGTGCCCGCGATCGCTCTCGCGGCCTGGGCCCGACCCGCACCCGCCGCCCGCCGCCGGCTCACAGGCTCGCTGATCCGATTCGTCGCGCCGGCCGGCTGGAGCCTCGCGTCGGTCGGCCTGATCTTCTACCTCGCGTACCTCGTCGTGAGCGGGTCGCCAGAGCTGGCCCAGAGCGTACTCACCGCGTTCTCGGTCTTCGGTGGCGTCGGACTGCTGGTGTTCGCTTCGCCTCCGGGCCGTGCCGTGGCCGCTCCTGATGCCGTTCCCGGCGGAGCGCGGTCTGCGGCGCTCGCAAGCGTCCTGCTGCTCGGTTTCGTGTGGGTGGCGCGGCATCCCGACGCGAGCCGGTTCTTCGATCTGGCACCGCTGTCGGAGGCCGACCTCGCCATCGCGGCCGTCGTCGCGATCCTGTGGGCCGCCGCGCTGCGCTGGATGTGGCGAGCGCGCCTGCTGGAGCGGCTGCTCGGCGTCGATCTGCCGCGGTCCATCGGCGACGCCATGCGCCCGACGCGCACGTAGGTCCGAAGGTCCGCTCCGTCGGGGACCACCGGCACTAGGCCCAACCAGCGGCGGAGGCGAGTCTGCTCGTGATGGCCGTCTTCGTCAGATCCGCCCCGAGCCTGCTCGCCGAACGCCTGTCCGAGCTTCGAACGACCCTGGAGACGGACCGCGCGTCGGCGCGCCGCGAGATCGCGGCCGGCGAGCGGGAGCTCGCCAAGCCGACCGTTCCCGATGAGGGCATCGCGCACGGTGCCGCTGCGGATCTCTACGATCGCGAGCTCCGGCTCAGCGAGATCAGCCGGTTCACGCGTGAGCTATATGAGATCGAGGCCGCGCTGGGTCGCATGCGCGCGGGCGTGTACGGCTTCTGCGTCGATTGCGGCCGACCGATCCCGCTCGACCGCTTGGTTGCCCAGCCCCGGTCCCCGCGCGATCTGGACTGCGCGCGGCACACGGAGCGGGAGGCCACGCTGTGAGAGCCCCGCGGAGGTGATCGCATGGTGTTCCCCGGGTACCCGTACATGGATCAGGGCTGGATGGGCTGGATGGTCGCGGCCTCGGCCCTGTTCTGGGTCGCGATCGCGGCCCTCGTGGTCTTCGCCGTCGTCCGCTTGGCCCCGACGCGCAAGCGTGGGGATGCGCTCTCGGTCCTCGACCAGCGTCTCGCGCGCGGCGAGATCGACGCGGAGGACTATCGCGCGCGCCGGAACCTCATCCTCGGGCAGTAGCGCCTGATCTCGGGAACTGCGACAGTGCGAAGACGAGCCGTTCGACTCTGCCGACCGCGTTCGGCCGCGACGCACCGTGGTATCCAACGAGATGGCAGCGCGAGCGGAGGAGGCGAGCGGGTGACCTTCGAAGGCGTCATGACCGTCCTCACCGAGGATGAGTGTCTGGTGCTCCTCGGATCGCACGAGGTCGGCCGGATCGCGTTCGGCATCGAGGACCGGGTCGAGATCCTGCCGGTGAACTACGGCCTCGAGGGCCGGATCATCGTCTTCCGGACGAACGCCGGGACCAAGTTGGCCGCGGTTCGCGACGGTGCCGTGGCCTTCGAGATCGATGGCTGGGATCCGACGTCGGGGATCGGTTGGAGCGTGGTGGCGAAGGGGCGGGCCGAAGAGATCACCATGAATACGGGTCGCGCGGCGGAGCATCTTCGTTGGACACCCCTGCACCCCGCGGCGCCCGGCGAGCGATGGCACTGGGTCGCGATCCTGCCGACCGAGATCACCGGGCGGCGATTCCAGGTGCCGCCGGCGGGAGCGAAGCGGACCTAGGTCCTCCCAGCCGACGGTTGCAGCAACCCCCGGAGCACCATCGGCAGGATCCCGCCGTGGCGCAGGCACTCGACGTCGCTGTCGTTGTCGAGCCGCGCGGTGACCTCGAACGATCGGCGAGCGCCGTCAGGCGCCTGCGTCTCCACGGTCATGCGTGCCCGCGGCCTGATCCCGTCCGCGATGCCGTGGATCGAGAAGAGCTCCTCGCCGCTGAGGCCGAGGCTCGCCATGGACGCGGGCAGCTCGAGCGGGAGGATGCCCATCCCAACGAGGTTGCTCCGGTGGATCCGTTCGTAGCTCTCTGCGATCACTGCGCGCACGCCCAGGAGCGCGGGGCCCTTCGCGGCCCAGTCACGCGAGCTCCCCGATCCGTACTCCTTGCCCGCGATCACGATGAGCGGCGTGCCCTCCGCGCGGTAGCGCTCCGCGGCGTCGAAGATCGTCAGCACCTCGCCGTCCGGGAGGTGCTTCGTCCAGTAGCCCTCGTGGTCGGGGACCAGGCGGTTGCGCAGTCGGATGTTGGCGAAGGTGCCGCGAACCAGCACCTCGTGATCGCCGCGCCGCGCGCCGTAGCTGTTGAACAGGCGCGGCTCGACGCCATGCTCGACGAGATAACGGCCGGCCGGGCTCGCCGGCGGGATGCTGCCGGCGGGCGAGATGTGGTCGGTCGTGACCGAGTCGCCGACGACCAGGAGCGCTCGGGCAGCGATGATGTCACGCGTGGCCGGCGGCACTGCGCTCGGCCCGTCGAAGAACGGTGGCTCGCGCACGTAGGTCGAGCCCGGGTCCCACGCGAAGAGCTCTCCCGACGGCGCAGGCATCCCGCGCCAGCGCTCATCGCCCTCGAAGATGCCGTGGTATTCCCGTTCGAACATCTCCACGCGCACCGATCCACGGATGACGGTCGCGATCTCTTCCGCCGATGGCCAGAGATCGCGCAGGTACACCGGCTCCCCGTGGCCATCCCGACCGAGCGGATCGGAGGTGAGGTCGATCTGGACGGTGCCGGCGAGTGCGTAGGCGACGACGAGCGGCGGCGAAGCCAGGTAGGCGGCGCGAACCTGGGCGTGAATGCGCCCTTCGAAGTTGCGGTTGCCGCTCAGG
>DASUSA010000183.1:0-8015 GCA_036375335.1 Candidatus Limnocylindria bacterium | reverse complement strand
GCGAATTCACCGTCGGCCACCTGCCGCGCCTTCACGTCCACAACGTCTCGGGCGACACGAAGATCGCCGTCGGCGAGGACGCCAAGATCCAGGTCAAGGCGCGGAAGCGCGTCCGCGGGACGAGCGAGGAGCGCGCGAAGCGGCTGCTCGAGAACGTCGAGGTCCGCATGGACCAGGAGGGCGATGAGATCACCCTCAAGCCCCACCTCTACGAGCAGGATCGCGGGTGGGCCGACCTGTTCCGCGGCGGTCGCGTTGCGGTGGATTTCGAGATCACCGTTCCGCGCGAAGTGCGCATCGAGGCGCACACCGTGAGCGGCGACCTGGAGCTCGGTGCGACGCGTGGCCCGATCGAAGCACAGAGCGTGTCCGGCGACGTGCGGCTCGACGACGTCCAGGGCCCACTTCGCCTGAAGACGGTGAGCGGCGACGCCATCGTGTCCGACTACGCGGGGCAGCTCGTGGCCAACACCGTGAGCGGCGACCTCACGTTCCAGCACGTGCGGCTGCACGGATCCGAGATCATCACGGTCAGCGGCGAGGTTCGCATCGACGGTGAGCTGGACAAGGCCCGCGAGCACCGCCTCAAGACCATCAGCGGTGACGTCGACCTGCGCCTGACGGGTGGCTCGTACGACATCCGGTTCAGCAGCATGAGCGGCGACCTCGACAGCGAGCTCGAGGGCGAGGTCAACGTCACCGGCCGGCGTGACAAGCACGTGATGATCGGCGCCGCCGAGACCAAGGTGACGGTGAAGACGATGAGCGGCGACCTTGAGATCCGCGCGTCGGGCGGTGAGGCACCCGCCGCGACCGCGACATCGGCCATGGCGAGCGAGCCGGCCGAGGACGTCGAACGGACCGAGCCGATGGAACCAGAGGCGCCGTCTGCGCCGTCGGCCGACGTTCGCGAGCTGCTCGCCCGGGTCGCACGCGGCGAGGTCGACGTGGACGCCGCCGCGGCCGAGCTTGATTCGCGCCGTGAACGCTGATGCCGACCGAAGAGGGCAAGCAGGTCCTGAAGCTCCTCGCTGAGGGGAAGATCGACGCCGAGCAGGCGTACCGGCTGCTCAAAGCGATCGGCGACGTCGACGAGTCCGGAGCCCACCCGCCCCACCCGCCGCACCCGCCCGCTGGGGCGCGGCCGTTGTTCCCACCTGACGCGCCGATCCCGCCCGGCCTCGGCCGGCGGACCCTGCGGATCATGGTCACCTCCGGCGGCAAGTCGAAGGTGAACATCGCGATCCCCCTTGGGATCGCGCGGATGGGCAAAACGAAGATCGCCGCGAGCGGCCTCGTGCGCGAGCAGCTCGCGAAGTTCGGCATCGACCTGGACGACGTGCTCAGGCACATCTCGCACTCCGGTCCGATCGTCGACATCTCCGACGGCGACGACCGGGTGCTCATCGTCGTCGAATGACGCTCGCGTCGGCGCCGGCGGTCGAGGTCACCGGCCTGACCAAGGTCTTCGAGAAAGGCCGCCGCACGATCTGGCAGCGGATCCGCCGCGAGGCCGACAAGCGCGAGCAGTTCGTCGCCGTGAACGGCATCGACCTGCGCGTGGAGCGCGGCGAGATCTTCGGCGTCCTCGGCCCGAACGGGGCGGGGAAGACCACCACCCTTCGGATGCTGGCGACGCTCCTCGAACCGACCAGCGGCGACGTGCGGATCCTCGGCATCGACGTCAAGACGCACCCACGCGAGGTCCGCGCGAGCCTCGGGGCCATGCTCTCGGGCGAGCGGAGCCTCTACTGGAAGCTCACCGCGCGTGAGAACCTCGAGTACTTCGCCGCGCTCTACCACGTGCCGCCGAAGGAGCAGCGGGCCCGGATCGACGGCGCGCTCCTCGCGGTCAAGCTTGCGGATCGGGCGGACGACTACGTCGAGCGCTATTCGACGGGCATGCGCCAGCGCCTGGCACTCGCGCGAGCGCTTCTGCCGAATCCGCCGCTGGTCATCCTCGACGAGCCGACGGTCGGCCTGGATCCGCAATCCGCCCGGGATCTGCGCGACCGCGTTCGCGAGCTCAAGCGCCAGGGCCGCACGGTGCTGCTCACGACCCATTACATGGAGGAGGCCGACCAGCTCTGTGACCGGATCGCGATCATCGACCACGGCGAGATCGTCGCCCTCGACACGCCGGCGGCGCTGAAGCGCCGCATCCGGGCGGAAGAGGTGGTCAGCCTCGAGATCGGCATGGCTGGTGAGGACCCGCCGATGCTCGCGCGGCTCGCGCAGACCGCGGTGATCGCGCGGAGCGAGCGGCACAACGGGACGCTCACGGTCACCGCGCACTGCGCGTCCGCGCGCGACTTCGTCCCCGCGGCCTTCGATGCCGCGCGCAGCGAGGGCGCCACGATCCAGCACGTCGAGGTCGTGCCGGTGTCGCTCGAAGATGTCTTCATCTCGCTCACCGGCCGCGCGCTGCGCGAGTGAGCCTCGCCCTCGCGGCGGCGGACCTCCGCGCGCTCGGGGCGGCCGGGCGGATGTCCTTCCGCACCCTCCGCCGCTATCCCGCGAACTTCATCGGGCAGATCTTCTGGCCGGTCATGCTGCCGGCGGTGTGGGTCCTGATGGGTCAGGCCTACTCCGGTGGCGGAGACCCCCAGGCCCTCGACGCGTTCGCCGCCCGCGCGGGCACGAGCGGGGTCACGCTGTTCGTCTTCGTCGGCTACGCGATGTACATGTGGCTGAGCACGCTGCTCTGGGGCCCCGGCACAGCGCTCCGACAGGAGCAGGTGCGCGGCTCGCTCGAGGCCGTGTTCCTCACGCCGGTCTCGCGGCTGGTGCCGCTCTTCGGGCCGACGCTCACGAACATCGTGTGGGTGCTGTTCCAGCTCGTGGTCATGGGCCTCGCGGTGTGGCTCCTGTTCGGCGTCGTGCTGCCGCTGCAGGGGATCCTGCTCACGCTCCTTGTCACCTTCGCCGGCCTGCCCGCGATGTACGCCCTGGGCTCGCTGTTCGGCGCCGCCGTCCTGCGGTTCGGTGAGGTCGGCCCGGCGGTCCAGTTCGTGCGCGGCGCGCTATCGCTCCTCTGCGGCATCACCTTCCCGATCGTGATGCTCCCGGCCTGGGCGCAGGCGAGTGCCGCCGCGCTGCCGCCGACGTACATCGTGGCGGCCATCCGCGAGGCGCTGCTCAAGGGCGCGACACCGCTCGACCTGGTGCCGACCGTCGGCGCGCTCGCCGGCCTGGCGGTCGTGTTCGGGGCCGTCGCGATCGTGCTCTTCCGGATCCTCGAGGCGAGCGCGCGCCGCAGCGGGATGCTGGGTCGGTACTGATGGACGAGGTCCGCGCCGCGCTCGCGATCGCCCGAAAGGACATCCGCAACGTGTCGCGCTACCGGTTCTCGGTGGCCTCGTCGATCTTCACGCCGCTGTACCAGGGTGTGCTGCCGGGCCTGCTGTTCGGCGCGTCCTTCGCGGTCGGTGGGAAGGTGGTGGGCCTGGACAAGACGATCGGAACGGCCGATCTCGTCGGCTTCATCTTCATGGGCGGGGTGATCAGCGGTCTCGTCGCCACCGCGTTCTGGTCGATGGCGATGAGCTTCCGCAACGAGATGGAGACCGGCACCCTCGAGCCCACGTGGCTCACGCCCACGTCGCGCGAGACGCTCGTGATCGGGCGTGCCCTCGGCGGGCTCTTCTGGTTCGGGTTCGGTCAGGTCGTCATCTTCGCGGTCGGGGTGGCCTTCTTCGGGCTGCAGCTCCGACCGCAGATCCTGTACGCGATACCGGCCATCGTCATCGCCATCGTCGCGATGGTCGGCGTGGCCTACCTCATGGCGGGCATCGTGCTCTCGATACGCGACGCCAACCTCCTCGTCGACTGCACGAACTTCCTGTTCTCGGTCGCCTCCGGCGCGGCGTTCCCGGTCCTGCTGCTCCCCGGCGTGCTGCGGCCGGTCGCCTACGCGCTCCCGACGACGTACGCGATGGACATCCTGCGCCAGCAGGCCCTGGGCACCCGCCCGCTGCTCGATCCGGCGCTCGAGTACGTCGCCCTGCTGCTCACCACGGCGATCGCGTACCCGATCGGGCTCTGGGCCTACCGGCGCGCGGACCGGCGCATCCGGCGGCTCGGCACCATCAACCAGTATTAGCCGCCCGCTTACTATCCCCGCCATGGGTCACCTCGGACGCATCGTCATCAACGCCATCGCGATCGCCGTCGCCGCGTACTTCATTCCGGGCATCACCTACGGCACCCAGCACCTCTACGGGCTGGGTGACGCCGACCGGTGGGTCTCGCTCGCGCTGACGGCGCTCGTGTTGGGCATCGTGAACGCCCTGGTGCGGCCGATCATCTCCTTGATCGCGATGCCGATCACCTGCCTGACCCTTGGACTCTTCCAGCTCGTCATCGCCGGGTTGATGCTTCTGCTGGTGTCGGCCATCCCGTTCCTCGACTTCCACGTCGACGGGATCATCACCGCGATCATCGGAGCGATCGTCATCGGTCTCGTCGGGTTCGTTGCCTCGCGGATCATCCCGCATTAGGTCGTGACCGCGCGACCCGACTTCGTCGTGGTCACCGGCCTGTCCGGCGCCGGGAAGTCGCAGGCCGCAAAGGTGTTCGAGGACCTCGGCTACTACATCCTCGACAACCTCCCGCCCGCGCTCATGGGCCGGACCCTCGACGTCGCGCGAAAGGGAGGTCATCCGCGTGTCGCGATGGTCGTCGACGCGCGGAGCGGCGCGTTGTTCACGGACGCGGCCGCGCAGCTCGAGCAGCTCGACCGCGCCGGGACGCGGCCGCACGTCCTGTTCTTCGACGCATCGGACGAGGTCCTGCTCCGCCGGTACAGCGAGACGCGGCACCGGCATCCACTCGAGACGACCGGCGGGGTCCAGCCTTCGATCGAGGAGGAGCGCCGGCTGCTGGTCGATCTGCGCGCCCGCGCGGACAAGGTCATCGACACGACCCACCTCACGGTGAAGGACCTTCGCGACACCCTCCATTCGCTGTATGGCGCCGGAAGCTCGGGCATGCTCGTGCAGCTGGTGAGCTTCGGCTACAAGTTCGGCTTGCCGCCGAGCGCGGACCTGGTCCTTGATGTCCGCTTCATGGAGAACCCGTTCTACATCGACGCGCTCCGGCCGCTCTCCGGCAGCGACGAGCCGGTCCGCGCGTTCGTCCTCGACCACCCGGCGACTCGGGCGTTCCTCGATCGGCTGATGCCGCTGCTCGAGTTCGCCCTTCCGCGCTACGAGGAGGAGAAGAAGGCGCGCCTGTCCGTCGCGTTCGGGTGCACCGGTGGCCGTCACCGTTCCGTCGCGATCGCCGACGACGTCGCGCGCCGGCTCCGAGCGTCTTGGAGCGGCGAGGTCGTCGTCGAGCATCGCGATCGCGACAAGCCGGACGTCCGTACGTGACCCGCGGGGTCGGTAGCCGGCAGCGGTCTCCGCTGTCCGACGAGGTGAAGGCCGAGCTCGCGCGGCTGCCCCTCAAGGCCTGCGACGCGCGTGTGCTGGCCGAGTTGCTGCCGCGCGCGAGCCACCTCGGTGTGCCGGCCCGGCGGCTCGCCCACCGGACCGAGGCGGCCGATCCGCGCTCGCTGTTCCGGAAGTCGTGCTGCCGGCGAACCTATCTGCGGGGCCTCGTGCTGGCCGGCGGCTCCGTCTCGGCCGGGCCGTCCGGGTACCTGCTCGAGATCCGCCCGCCGCGCGGCGAGGTCCGGCGCGCCGCATCGATCCTCGGCCGCGAGGGCTTCGGCCCGGCGATCCGCTCGCGGCGCGGCCAGCTCGTGTTCACCATTCGCGATGCCGAGCTCATCGCCGCCTACCTGCGCGCGTGCGGCGCGTCCGAGACGCTCCTCCGGTTCGAGGCGCGGCGGGTGTCGCGTGAGGTCCGTGGCCGCACGAACGCACTCGTGAACGCGGAGTCGGCGAATCTCGCGCGTGCCGTCACCTCCGCCCGAGCGCAGACCGAGGCGATCCGCGCGCTCGCGCGCGCCGGCCGGCTGTCAGGGCTGCCAGTCCCCCTCCGTGAGGCCGCGAACGCGCGGCTGCGAGCGCCGACAGCGACGCTCACGGATCTGGCGCGGCACCTCGACGTGACCAAATGGGTCGTGCGCTCGCGGCTGCGACGTCTCGTGGCGGAAGCCGAGGCATGACCCGCGGTCGGCTCGTGATCGGCAACTGGAAGATGAACCCCGAGACCCAGGCCGACGCGGTGGCGCTGGCGCGGACGGTCGGTGCGCTGCCCCACGCGGGTGCCGACGTCGGGGTCGCGCCGCCGGCCATCGCCCTGGCGGCCGTCGCCGAGGCGCTGCGCGGCACGGACGTCTCGGTGTACGCGCAGGACGTCCACTGGGAGGCCTCGGGGGCGTACACCGGTCAGATCAGCGTTGCGATGCTCCGCGGCCTCGCGACCGGCGCGATCGTCGGCCACTCGGAGGTCCGGCGTGACCAGGGTGACGACGATGCGCGGATCGCGCGGAAGCTCGCGCGCGTGCTGGGCGCCGGCCTCCGCGCGGTGCTGTGCGTGGGCGAGACCGAAGCACAGTTCGCCGCCGAGGAGACCGAGGCCGTGCTGAAGCGGCAGATCGAGCACGACCTCAATGACGTCCGTGGCGTCACACCCGAACGGTTCGTGATCGCGTATGAGCCGGTCTGGGCGATCGGCACGGGCCGGCCGGCCACCGGTGCGCACGCGACCGCCGCTGCGCGCACGATCCGCACGGCCCTCCGGGTCCACGGCGTCCCGGCCGACGACATCCGGGTGCTCTACGGCGGCAGCGTGACTGGGTCCACCGCGCGGGAGTTCGCGTCCGCGGACGGCATCGACGGCGCGCTCGTCGGGGGCGCCTCGCTTCGATCCGACGACTTCGCGGCCATCGTTCGGGCCTTCTCCGTTTGACCGCGGCCTACCGGCCGGTCGTGCTCTGCGTGCTCGACGGCTGGGGCATCGCGCCGGATTCCCCGTCGAACGCCGCGACCCATTCCGACACCCCGCGGCTCGACGCCATCCTTCGGGACCATCCACACGCGACGCTCGAGGCGAGCGGCGTCGCGGTCGGGCTGCCTGCGGGCGTGATGGGGAACAGTGAGGTCGGCCATCTCACCATGGGCGCCGGCTACACCGAGCCCCAGGCGCTCGAGGTCATCGACCGGTCGATCCGTGACGGCAGCTTCTTCGCAAACCCGGCGCTCCGCGCGGCGTGTGCGGCCGCGCAGGGGAGCCACGCGCTGCATCTCATGGGCCTCCTCTCGACCGGCGGCGTGCACGCGGACATGCGGCACCTCGCGGCCCTGGTCGACCTGGCGAAGCGCGAGGGCGTCGGCACCGTCGTCGTGCACGCGTTCCTGGACGGGCGCGACATGCCACCGCGGAGCGCCATGCCGCTCATCGAGCAGGTGACCGCGCCGATCGCGACGGTGCATGGACGCTTCTACGCGATGGACCGCGACAAGCGCTGGGATCGGACCGAGCGCTCGTATCGCGCGATCGTGGATGCAGACGGGCCCGCCGTCGCGACGGCCGAGGAGGCGCTGCGCGAGTGCTACCGCTCGGTCGAGTGCAAGGACGAGCTCCTCGAGCCTCGCGTGATCGGTACCGGGCGACCGATGGCCGACGGTGACGCGGTGATCTTCTTCAACTTCCGTCCAGACCGGGCGCGCCAGCTGACCTGGGCCCTCCTGCAACGCGACTTCGCTGGCTTCACGCGCCGGCGCACGGTGCGAGACCTGACCTACGTGACGATGACCGACTATCAGGTCGATCTGCCGGACGTGCGGATCGCCTTCCCGCCCGCGGCGCTCACGCCGATCGCCGAGGTCCTCGCCGATCGCGGACTGAAGCAGCTGCACATCGCGGAGACCGAGAAGTACGCGCACGTGACGTACTTCTTCAACGGGGGACGCGAGCAGCCGTTCCCGGGGGAAGACCGTGTGCTCGTCCCGTCGCCGAAGGTGCGCACCTACGACGAGGCACCCGAGATGAGCGCCGCCCCGGTTGCCGCGAAGCTCGTCGAGGCGATCCGGTCGGGAACGTACGACTTCGCGGTCGTGAAC
>DASUSA010000182.1:0-7604 GCA_036375335.1 Candidatus Limnocylindria bacterium | reverse complement strand
GCCGTCGCGGGCAGGTCCCTCGACAGATCCGCCTCGCTCAACCGGAACTCGACCGGCACGCGCCGAACGCCGCGCGTGCCCTTGACCGCGAGGCCGCGCGCGGCCAGGCTCGTCGCGGCCGCGGCCGTGCCGCCGCCGTCCGCGAGATCGGCCGACGTGACCGCGCCGGCCGCGAGCGCGCGCAGGGTCACGAGCTGACGCGCGCCGAGCTTCGGTGCGGGCGTGGATCCGAGTGCAGTGTGCCCCGCGGGCGTGATCGCGAACACCGGCTCGGTGCGCTCGCCCCGCGTCGTCGGTAATCCGCCGCCCGCGCGGGCCGCAAGCGCGGGCGGCAGCATCGCGCGCACAGCGTCGGCCAGGCCGCAGCGGTACGTCGCCGCCATCCACCGCGCGAGCGCCAGCTGTCGCGCGGAGAGCAGCGGGACCGGATGGACGAGCCCGTCGAGCGGCTTCAGCTCGCGGTCGCTGGGGACGTCGAGCGCGACGACGACGCCGTGGACGGCCCGCGCACCGAATCCGGCCCGCACCAGGTGGCCGAGCCGAATGTCGAGCCCGGCCGGAACGCGATAGGTGAACGTGCGCGCAGGTCCGCGCAGGCCGGCGAAGACCGCGACCTCGGCGGTCCGGCTCACAATTCGAAATGCCGCGGTCGCTTCGCCTCCTTCTGGATGATCGAGGCGATCTCCTTGACCGCCTCGTCAAGCTTGTCGTCCTCGTTGACGACGACGTAGTCGTACTCGGGGGCCGCCGCCATCTCGATCTCGGCGTTCCGCAGCCGAAGATCGAGCTGCTCGGGCGTCTCGGTGCCGCGCACGAGCAGCCGGCGGCGCAGTGATTCGACGGACGGCTGCATGATGAAGATCGTCAGAGCCTCTGGCAGCAGCGCCTTGATCTTGCGCATCCCTTGGGGCTCGGGCTTGACGATGACCACGCGGTGTTGGTCGAGCGTGTCGGCCAATGCGTCGCGGCGGACGCCCTTGAAGTCGCCGTGGACCATCGACCACTCGAGGAAGTTCCCGGCCTCGATCTCCTCGCGGAACTTCTCAGGCTCGTAGAAGTAGTAGTGCTTCCCGTGAGTCTCGCCGGGTCGCGGCTTGCGGCTCGTGGCGGTGACGTAGAGCACCGCGTCGGGGACCGCCTTCAGCAGCCGGTCGATGACGGTGTCCTTCCCCGCCCCCGACGGTGCGGAGATGATGACAAGCAGCCCCCGCCCGTCGACGCTCAGCGCACCGCTCCGAACGGTGGGGTCGTGACAGTCGGCGCGCCGAGCGTGTCGAGGTACGCGCGCAGGTCGGCGGCCAGCGGTGCGGTGAAGATCCGCGGGCCGCTGTGCGGCAGGTTCACCGCAAGGCGCCAGGCGTGCAGGAATTGCCGATCGAGGCCATCGCGGAGGGCTCCCTTTCGTCCGTACACCGGGTCGCCAACGATAGGGAGTCGCGCATACGCGAGATGGACCCGGATCTGGTGGGTCCGGCCGGTGACCGGCCTCACATGGAGGAGCGCGCGGCGCTCGGGCCCTTCGCCGTAGGAGGCGATGCGGCTGAAGTGCGTCGTCGAGTCACGCCCGCCCGCCCGAACCGCCATTCGCCGGCGGTCGGCGCTGTCCCGCAGGATCGGCGCCTCCACGACCGCGGGCTGGTCGCCAGGGTCGCCCCAGACGAGCGCCAGGTACTCCTTCTGGAAGCGCCGGCCCTGCAGCTGCCGGGCGAGCGCGAGCTGGGCGACATCGTTCTTCGCGATGATCATCACGCCGCTGGTGTCCTTGTCGAGCCGGTGGACGATGCCGGGCCGCGCGGCGGCGCGACCGGTATCCGCGGTGATCTTGCCGACGACGGCGTTCACGAGCGTGCCGGATGCGTGCCCATGCGCAGGGTGCACGACGAGCCCCGCCGGCTTGTTCACCACCAGAACGTCGTCGTCCTCATACAGAACGTCGATCGGGATGTCCTCGCCGAGCAGCGAGAGCGCCGGCTGCGCGTCAGGCACGTCGACCACGAGGGCCTCGCCCGCGCGGACCTTGTACGCCGGCTCGACCGCCGCCCCGTTCACGGTGACCCTACCGTCGCGCGCCAGCCGCTGGATCGCGCTGCGGCTGAGCTGCGTGTGCTCGGCGAGGAATCGATCCACGCGCTGACCCGGCGCATCAGCCTGGAGCTCGATGCGCTCGGCCATCAGGCGCGCCGCAGATCGCGCGGCTGCTGCCGCTCCTGCCACCAGAGCAGCGCCGTGACCGCGATGATGCCGACGACGATCGAGGAGTCGGCAACGTTGAACGCCCAGAAGCGCGGACCACCGGGGATCCCGACGTCGACGAAATCGACGACGTGACCCTGGCCGATCCGATCCACGAGGTTCCCGAACGCGCCGCCGAGCTGCATGCCGAGGGTCACGGCGATGAGCGGCGACCCCGCCGCGAGGCGCCGGTAATAGAAGACGATCGCGAAGACCGCGACGACCGACAGGACCGAGAGGAGCGCCGTCCCGCCGGGAAGCAGCCCGAACGCCGCGCCGGTGTTCGTCACGTGGCTGATCCGGACCCAGTCGCCGACCACTTCGACCGACGAACCGACAGGAATGGACGCGTCGACAACGTTCTTCGTGATCCGATCGAGCACGAACACGACGATGGCGACGATCGCGACGAGGACGACGCGACGAGAAGTCACGCCAGTGATGCTATCGGCGGATTAGGCCCCGGGCTTCGACACCATGAGGATGACGATGAGCGCGAGCAGGATCGTGATCACCGGGCCGAGCTGCTGCGTCCGCTTCGCGGCGGCCATGAACTCGGGCGTCGGCGGCCCGGCCTTCACGATGTGGACCATCTTCTCGAGCAACGGCGTCTGGACCAGGATCGCGGTGTAGAACGCTGCCGCGTACAGCAGGATCGCGATCCACAGCCAGTAGTGGCTGAAGAAGTTGACGTTGTACCCGGCGAGGAAGATGAGTGCCAGGCCGCTGAGCGGCTGGATGGCCACGGCAAACGGCAGGATCAACCGCTTCTCGATCGCGATCATCGCCTCCATGATCGCGATCCCGCCCTGCGGGCTGGCCTTTCCGGCCGCCGGACCGAGGACGGCGTACGCGACCGACGGCCCGAAGCCGAAGACCGCGCCGAAGACGTGGACCACGAGCACGATGACGAGCAGCAGCGATGTGTCCATGCGGAACCCTCCTCAACGCGTTCAGGTCGCGGGCTACGCGGTGACCATCCCTCCGTCGACCACCAGCACCTGTCCAGTGATGTACGACGCTTCGTCGGATGCGAGGAAGGCTATCGCGTTCGCGACGTCCTCGGCGGTGCCGAAGCGCGCGAGCGGGATCTGCTTGAGCATCGCGTCCTGGACGTCCTTCGGAACGATGCTCGTGAGGTCGGTGGGCACGAAGCCGGGGGCCACGGCGTTCGCGGTGATGTTCCGGCTGGCCATCTCCCGCGCGACCGTCTTGGTGAAGGCGATGAGCCCGGCCTTCGCGGCGCTGTAGTTCGCCTGGCCGGCGTTCCCCATGACGCCGGCGATGGACGACACGTTCACGATCCGGCCGGCGCGCTGCTTCATCATCGGCCGCATCGCCGCCTTCGTGATGAGGAACGCGCCACGGAGGTTCAGGTCCAGGACGGCATCCCACTCCTCCGCGGACATCCGCAGGAGCAGGTTGTCGCGGGTGATCCCCGCGTTGTTGACGAGAATGTCGAGGCGGCCACCGCCGAACGCGAGCGCCTCCTTCACCACCCGATCGGCGTCCGCGTCCACGGACACGTCGCCCTGGATGAGCGCGCCCTGCGAGCCCGCGGCCTCGACGGCGCGCTTCGTCTCCTCAGCGGCCGCGGTGTTCCCCTTGAAGTTGATCGCGATGTTCGCTCCGTCGCTCGCGAGGCGGATCGCCGTCGCCCGTCCGATGCCCCGCCCCGCGCCCGTGACGAGCGCGGTCTTGCCCTCGAGCCTGGCCATCAGGCCCTTGTGAAGATCAGCGTCGCGTTGTGCCCGCCGAAGCCCATCGAGTTTGATAGAGCGGTCTTGATCTCCTTGGGCCGCGGCGTGTTCGGGACGTAGTCGAGGTCGAGTGCCGGATCCGGCGTCGTGTAATTGATCGTCGGCGGGATACAGCCGTCACGCAGCGCCAGCAGGCACGCGATCGCCTCGAGCGCGCCCGCGGCGCCGAGCAGGTGCCCGGTCATCGACTTCGTCGACGAGACGAGGAGCTTGTAGGCGTGCGCACCGAACACGCTCTTGATCGCAGCAGTCTCCTCACGGTCGTTCGGCTGGGTGGAGGTGCCGTGGGCGTTGATGTAGTCGACCTCCGTGGGCTGAAGCTTTGCTCCGGCCAGGGCCATCTGCATCGAGCGCGCGTTCCCTTCACCCTCGGGTGACGGCGAGGTGATGTGGTACGCATCGGCCGTCGCGCCGTAACCGACGAGCTCGCCGTAGATGTGCGCCCCACGGGCGAGGGCGTGGTCGCGCTCCTCCAGGATCACGGCCGCGCCGCCCTCTGACAGGGTGAAGCCGTCGCGATCCTTGTCGAACGGCCGCGACGCATGCTCGGGGTCGTCGTTCCGCCGCGACATCGCGTGCATCGTCGAGAACGCCCCGATCGCGAGCGGCAGCACCGCCGCCTCGGCGCCGCCGGCGACCATGATGTCGGCCTGGCCGCGATCGATGATCGCGGCGCACTCGCCGATCGCGTGGGCACTTGATGCGCATGCCGAGACGTGCGTCAGGTTGGGGCCCTTCAGCCCGAACTGCATCGAGACCTGCGCGGATCCGGCGTTCGCCATGAGCATCGGCACCAGGAACGGAGACAGCCGGCTCGGCCCGCGCTTCTCCATGAGCAGCACCTGCTCGACGAGCGTCTCGAGGCCCCCGACGCCGGTCGCGATCGAGACGCCGATCCGCTCGGGCTCTTTCGCCACGTCGACTTTGCCGTCGGTCAGGGCCTGGGATGCCGCCGCGACCGCGAACTGGGCGAACCGGTCGGTCCGGCGCGCGTCCTTCCGGTCCATGTACTTCGTCGGTTCGAAATCCTTGACCTCGCCGGCCATCTGCGACTCGTACGGGCTCGGGTCGAATCGCGTGATCCGTCCGATGCCGCCACGGCCGTGCATCATCGAGTCCCAGGTCGCGTCGACCGTGTCCCCGATCGGCGTGATCGCGCCGATGCCGGTCACGACGATGCGCTTCATGACCCGACCCGGGCTCGAAGCGCGCGGATCGCCTCGCTGATCGACGGCGGGTCGGACACATTGATCAGCTTCACGTCCGCGATGCGCTTCACTAGGCCGTTCACGACCTGGCCGGCGCCAATCTCGACGAACGTGGACGCGCCGCGCTCGGCCATGAAGCGCACCGAGCGGAGCCACTCGACCCGCTGCGAGAGGTGCCGAACGAGCGCGTCGGGAATACGCGCGCCACTCTCGTGCGGCGCGCCGCTCGTGTTCGCGACGACCGGCACGACCGGCTCGCGGAATTTGATCGTCCGCATGAACGAGGCGAGATCCCCGCCGATCGCGCCCATCGCCGGGAAGTGGAACGGACCGGAGATCCGCAGCGGCACGACCTTGCGCGCCCCACGCTTCGTTAGCGCGGCGCTGACCTTCGCGACCGATTCGCTGTCGCCCGCGATGGTCACCTGCGCAGGTCCGTTGTCGTTCGCGACGACCGCGCTTCCCTGCGGCACCGTGTCCGCGATCACGCGATCCACGTCAGCCGCGGACATGCCGATGACCGCCGCCATCGCGCCGCGCGCGCCTTTCGTCGCGGCGAGCCGTCCGCGCTCGGTCACGAGGCGGAGCGCGTCCGGGAAGGTGAGGACGCCCGCGGCCACGAGCGCGCTGAACTCGCCAAGCGAGTGTCCGGCCACGAACGCGGGCCGGATGTCGCCGGGGAGCCGGTCCACTCCGCGCGGCTCGCTGCCGTCACTGAGCCTGCCGGGCGCAGACGCGGCGTCCTCGGCGAGCGCCTCGAGGAGCGCGACGCTCGTCGTCAGGATCGCCGGTTGCGCGACCCGGGTGTCGTCGAGTTTCGCCGCCGGCCCGCTGAAGCAGATCTCGCTCAGCTTGTAGCCGAGGATCCGGTCGGCCTCGTCGAATACCGCGCGCGCCCGAGCGGACGCCTCGTACACCGCTCGGCCCATGCCGACCGACTGCGAGCCCTGCCCCGGAAAGACGAACGCGAGCGGCGATGCCATCCGCGCAAGGCTACCAAACTGCGCCCGCCGGGACGCATTTCGCTACAGTTCTCCTGTAGCGAATATCCGTGCCTACGACCAGCGCGAGCGCGCCCGCCGGCGCGCGCGGACCCACGCGGCCATCGAGGCAGCGACCCTGCGGGAGGCCGCGAAGCGCGGCTACGCCGGGCTGCGGATGACCGAGATCGCGCGACGGGCGCGCGTGTCACCCCGGACGGTCTACCTGCATGCACCGTCGAAGGAGCGCCTGGTCCGCGACACGCTGCGCCGGCGGGCCGACACGATCATCCGGCGCGTCGAGCGGTGGCAGCCTCGAGGCGACGCGCCCGAGGGCATCCTCAATGAGCTCGTCGCCCTGCACGAACGCACCTATCGGACCGAGAGCGCGACGCTCGAGACGTTGACGAGCGGTGGCGTGCCTCGCGACGTCGCTGAGATCCTGCGCGAGCTGGACGACGTCCGCCTCGCCCTCATCACGCGGACGCTTGACGGGCTCGCTCGGCGGCGCGTGCTGCGGGTCCGTCCGTCCGAGGGCATCGCCCTGGCGCACGCGCTCCTCGCGTACCCAACCTGGCGCACCGCGCTCACCGGACCAGCCGGCCGGCGCGCGCCGCGATTCGTGGCCGCCGCGCTGCGCAGCTCGCTGCTCTCGTGACCGAGGCGGCGGAGGCGTGGCTGCGCGAGATCCTCCGTGATCGGCGGATCGCGCTGAGCGGGCCGATCGAGCTCGTGCACAGCCGGCCGTGGTCCACGGTCTTCCGCGCGCCAGCCGGTGACTCCGCGCTGTTCCTCAAGATCTGCGCCGCCACCCAGGTGCACGAGCCGGGGGTGATCGAGCTGGTCGCGCGCGAGTCGCCGGAGCTCGTGCCGGGATTCGTCGCGCGACACCCACGTGAGCCCTGGGTCATCCTGCGCGACGGCGGCATCCGCCTCCGGGAGAAGGTGCCGGGCGTCGCGCAGCTCGCGGTCTGGCGCACGCTGCTGCCTCGATACGCCGAGCTCCAGCGTTCGCTGCTCGGACGCGAGACCGAGCTGCTCGCCACCGGGTTGACTGACCGGCGGCTCGATCGCATCCCGCGACTGCTCGAGCGGGTCATCGACGACGGTCGCTGGACGCCCGAGGTGTCGCGCGCCCGGCTCCGCGCGCTGCTGCCCGTGATCGAGCGGCTCTGCGCCGAGCTCGCCGACATCGGCATCGGCCCATCGTTGGACCACGACGATCTCCACGACCACAACGTCCTCATTCGGGATGGACGCGCATCGATCATCGACTGGGGCGATGCTTCCCTCACCCACCCGTTCCTGACCCTCGCGGTGACCGAGCGTTTCGCCGCGCTGGCGGCCAACGTCCCGAACGATGCCCGGGAGATCCGCGCGGTCCGGGCCGCGTACCTCGAGCCGTGGGCCGGGCTCGCGCCGGG
>DASUSA010000181.1:0-2403 GCA_036375335.1 Candidatus Limnocylindria bacterium | reverse complement strand
TGAACCGGTGCGGATCTTCCCACGTGACCAGGAGCGCCCCGACCGACTCGGAGGCCGCGCGCAGCGGCTGCACGTACAGCGCGCGATATCCCCACTCCGTGAGGCGCGAACGCGTCGGCTCGGCGGTCTGCTCGGAATCGGTGATCTCGACGGGCTTGCCCGACGCGATGGCGTCCGCGATCGCGCTGGGGCCCGCTTTCGCGAGCGCGAAGTGCTCGGAGGGCAGCCGCCCGGTCGTGTTGCCGGCGAATTCGAGGGTCTCGCCTCCGGTGTCCAAGTAGACCGCCGCAGCCGAGGCCCCGATCGACTCGACGAACGCCTTGGCGAACAGCTTCACGACGTCGGCCATCCGGCGCTGGCTGTTGAGCTCGACGCCGGTGCGATGCAGGTCCACGAGCCGCTTGGACAGGCCGCTGGCGCGCGCGTACAGGTCGGCGCGCTCGATCGCGGTGGCGGCCTCGTTCGCGATCGCCGAGAGCAGCTCGAGGTCACCCTCGTCGTACGCGTTCGGCTTGACGCTCTGCACGGACAGCGCGCCGACGACGACGCCCTGGATCCGCATCGGCGCGACCAGGACCGAACGCTCGTTGACCGTGCCCCACGCGCTGCGGACGAGGCCGAGCTTCGGGAGATCGCGGATCGTGTCGCGGATCAGCACCGGCTCGCCGCGTTCGACGACGAGGCCGGCGAGGGTCCCCTCGAGGGTCCCGTCCTCCTGGGGCAGCTCGGTGTTGAGGTCCACGAGATACCGGTAATCCACGACGCCCCGCGCGCGATCCACGATCGCGACGAAGAACGCATCGGACTCGAGCACCGTGCGCACCTGCGCGTAGACCGCCCGGAACACCTCGGTCGTGTCCAGGGACATGCCGACGGCGTGGCCGACCTCGACGAGCGTGGCCAAGAGGCGCGCGCGCCGCTCGGCGACGAACCGCGCCCGGATGTCGAGATAGCCGAACACGAATAGCGGGATACCCGGGACGAGGAACCACGGCTGGATGAGGATGATCTCGATCGTGATCACCGCGGCGAGGCTCCAGAGGAGCTGCGCGCGGCCGGTGCGGACGAACCAGCGCCAGCCCTGCAGGACCAGGCTGCCGCGCAGCGCGCTCAGCAACAGGTAGAGCTGGCCGAGATCGACCGCCACCAGGACGAGCACCGCCAGCACCGCCGCGGGGATCGATGCCGTCGTGCTCATGTCGGTCCCGAGTGCGCGCCACAGGATCGCGTACACGAGCGACGCGCTGCCGCTCGACACGGCGATCGCGGCCGCGTTGCGGACGATCTGCTCGGGACGCTTGCGCCCGATCACGTCGCTGGTCATGCGCGCGATCGCCGCGACGATCGCCACAGCGCCAGGCGGAAGGAACACCACGCCGGCGACGATCGCCACGTCGGAGGGGCTGAGGTCGGCGTCGGGGTGGATCTTGATCGGCCGCGCCGCGAGGAGGACCGTTGCCACATACAGGCCGCCGACGAGCCACAGCTCGACGGGCATCATGAGCAGCCCGATCACACCGATGGCGAGGAATGGAAGCGAAACCAGCGCCGTCGCGAGGATCAGGCCCTTCGTCGCGGAGCGGTTCCGCGGGCCATCCATCGTTGCGGTCAGGCTATCAGGGGGTCGTGGAGGCTCCTTGTCGACGCGGGATCAGCTACCGAGAACGAAGGTACCGTTCGAAGAGCAGTACCGCCGCGAAGATCGCGCCGATGATCACGATCTCCTGGAGCCCGCCGCGCTCGATCCCCGGCCGGACCACGAGCAGCACGAAGACGAGCAGCAGCACAGCGCCGGCAACGACGACGAACGTGCGCCGGCGGCCCACTACGCCTTCGCGGACGGCGGCTCCGGCTCGCCCTTGCCCGGCTGCGTGGCTCGCTGCCCCATCACCCGACGCTTCACCCAGGCAAGCGGGTCGTAGAACTCGGTCACGATCCGCTCTTTCAGCGGGATGATCGCGTTGTCGGTGATGTGGATATCTTCGGGACAGACCTCGGTGCAGCACTTCGTGATGTTGCAGAACCCGAGGCCGGCCCTCGCCCGGATCAGCTCCAACCGGTCGTTGGTATCCAGCGGGTGCATCTCGAGGGCCGCCAGCCGCACGAAGAACCGCGGGCCCGCGAATGACTTCTTGTTGTCTTCGTGATCGCGGATCACGTGGCACGTGTTCTGGCAGAGGAAGCACTCGATGCACTTGTGGAACTCCTGGACGCGGTCGACGTCCTCCTGGCGCATGCGGTGCGTGCCGTCGGGGCCCCGGGGCCGGGGCTTGAAGGCCGGGACCCGTTTGGCCATCTCGTAGTTGAACGACACGTCGGTCACGAGGTCGCGGATCACCGGGAACGTCTTGAGCGGGTTGAGGGTGATCGGCTCACCGGGCTCGAAGACGTTCATCCGGGTCA
>DASUSA010000180.1:0-3700 GCA_036375335.1 Candidatus Limnocylindria bacterium | reverse complement strand
CGTCGTGACGATGTGCAGGTGCTTCGACTGCGGCAGATACGCGGCGAAACCGAGGACCGTCACGACGTGCACCCACCAGGCCGCGGCGAACACGGTCCCCGCTGCGCCGCCCCACGCGAGCGGGACGAGCTGGGCGAGCGGCGGCGTCGCCTGATGGATCCCGAGATACCCGGCCGCCAGGCCCGCGTTCTCGAACACCAGGAGCGACACCATCAGCGTCGCGATCAGTCCGAGGATGATGTAGCCGTCGAGTGCGATGTGCATCCGCGGCGGCTTGAAGAAGAGCCGCCGGGCGAGTGCGAGGATGATCGCGGCGAGCACGAGCGCCGCGAAGACGTCCACCGCCCAGACGAAGAACCCACTCTCCGCGCCCGGCATCCGCAGGCCAGCGAGGCCGCTGAGCAGGAGATCGGTGGTGCCGATCGTGATGACGATGAATCCCCAGAAGATGAACGCGTGCGCGAGCCCGCGCACGAAGTACGGCCGCTTCAGCAGCTTGCGCTGCAGGAGGTAAATGACCAGCCCGTCCTTGAATCGTTTCCCGAGCTGCTGGGTCCGGTCCTCATTCCGACCGAGTCGCAGGTACCGGTACAGCTTCCAGGCCCGGTAGGCGAACGCGCCGAACCCGAGAAGCGCGACGAGCGCCAGCACGGCCGCGCCGAACCCCTGCGTCGGTGGGATCACGTGGGTATCACCCGAGCATGTCCTCGGCCACGATCAGCTTCATGATCTCGCTCGTCCCCTCGTAGATCTCCGTGATCTTCGCGTCGCGGTAGTGCCGCTCGGCCGGGAAGTCCTTCAGGTAGCCGTAGCCGCCGAAGATCTGCACACAGTTGCGCGCTGCCTTCACCGCGATGTCCGACGCGAACAGCTTCGCCATCGCCGCCTCCGCGGTGAAGGATTCGCCGCGATCCTTCAGCGTCGCCGCGCGCCACACCAAGAGGCGCGCGGCATCGACCTCGGTCGCCATGTCCGCGAGCATCCACTGGATGGCCTGGAGCTCGGCGATGGGCTTGCCGAAGGCCTGGCGCTCCTTCGCGTACGCGAGCGAGTCCTCGAGGCAGGCGCGCGCGATCCCGACCGCCTGCGCCGCGATCCCGATCCGTCCGCCGTCGAGGGTGGCGAGCGCGATCTTGAATCCCTGGCCCACCTCGCCGAGGCGCTGGTCGTCCTCGACGCGCACGTTCTCGAAGACGAGCTGCGCCGTGTCAGAGCCTTTGATGCCGAGCTTCTGCTCCACCCGGCCCACGCTGAGGCCCCCCGACGGCTTGCCGACGATGAACGCGGTGATCCCCTTGTGCCGCGACCCGGGGTCCGTTTGCGCGAACGCCACGATGACATCCGCCGACACGCCGTTGGTGATGAAGTTCTTGGTGCCGTTCAGCACCCAGCCCGCACCGTCGCGCTTCGCGGTCATCTGCAGGCCTGCGGCGTCTGACCCGGACGCGGGCTCCGAGAGCGCGAAGCATCCGAGCATCTCACCGCGGGACATCGGTCGAAGCCATCGCTCGCGCTGGGCCGGGGTGCCGAAGTGCAGGATCGGGCTCGACGCGAGCGAGTTGTGGGCCTGCATGATCACTCCGGTCGATGCGCAGGCGCGGTTGATCTCCTCGCAGGCGAGGATGTACGACACCGTGTCCAGGCCGGATCCGCCGAGCTCCTCGGGCACGTACACGCCCATGAACCCGAGCGATGCGAGCTCCTTCAGGATCGCCGGCGGCACCGCGCCCTGCTCGTCGATGTCATGAGCGGCCGGAAGCAGCCGCTCGGTCGCGAACTGGTGAGCGGTGCGTTGGACCAGCGCCTGCGACTCCGTGAGCGCGAGGTCGAATGCCGCACCGATCTCGGCGGGTTCAGTGCTCGTGGTCGTGGCCATGGCCGTGCTCCTCATTCGCGTGGATGCCGACGTACCGGCCCTCAGGATCGCGCGCGTAGAAGTAATCGCCCTGGAACTCGCCGACGACCGCCTGGGCGGCCTTCGCCTTGTCGAACGCCGCTCGGACATCGTCGACGCCGAACCACACGACGAAGCCGGTCTGGCCGCGTACCTCGGCCGGCGTCTCGCGATCGTCCGGCGAGTGGAACACGACGTCGGCGTTGGCCGCCTTCAGCCAGCTCGAGCTCGCGTCGCCACCGGTCCCGGACAGGAGGCCGATCACGTCGGAATAGAACCGCGCGGTCGCCCCGTGCTTCGAGGTGAACGCGAACACCGGACCGACCTGCGGATCGCTCACTTCGCACCGTACTGGAAGAAGCCGCGGCCGGACTTCCGACCGAGCCAGCCCGCCTGCACGTACTGCCGGAGCAGCGGCGCAGGCCGGTACTTCGGATCGCCGAGGTCGCGCTGCATGACCTCGAGGACCGCGAGGCACACGTCGAGCCCGATGAGGTCCGCGAGCGCAAGCGGGCCCATCGGGAAGTTCAGGCCCTTCATCATCGTGTCGATCGCCTCGGCCGTGCCGACGTGCTCGGAGAGCGCGAAGACCGCTTCGTTGATCATCGGCATGAGGACGCGATTCGCGATGAAGCCCGGCGAATCGTTCGACTCGACGGCGGTCTTGCCGAGCGCCGTCGCGAGCTCGCGGGTGCGAGCCATCGTCGCGTCCGCCGTCTGCAGACCGCGGATGAGCTCGACGTACGCGATCACCGGCACCGGGTTCATGAAGTGCATGCCCACGACCTGCGTCGGCCGCTTGGTGGCTGCGGCGAGCATCGTGATCGAAATGCTCGACGTGTTCGATGCGAGGATCGCCGCCGGCTTGCAGGCGGCGTCGAGCTTCGCGAAGAGATCGGCCTTCACCGCAGCATCCTCGAACGCGGCCTCGATCACGAAGTCGACCTTCGCGAGGTCCTTGATCGCGGTGCTCGTGCGGATCCGCCCGGTGATCTCGGTCGCGGGACGCGGCAGCGGACCCTTTGCCTCGAGCCGCGCGAGCGACGCCGCGATCGCAGCCTGTCCACGCTGAAGCTGATCGAGGCCGACGTCGACGAGCACGACCTGCAGTCCAGCCATCGCGCACACCTGCGCGATGCCGGCACCCATCGTCCCCGCACCGACGACGCCGACCTGCTCCGGCTTCGGCGGATCCACCTTCTTGGCCGCCGGCTCCGGCGCCGCCGCCGTGGCTCGCGCATGCGATCGGCGATCGGGGCTCACGCGCCGCTCCACTAGACGGTCTCGACCGCGAGCGCGACCGCTTCGCCGCCGCCGAGGCAGAGCGAGACCACACCCCGCCGCTTGCCGCGAGCCCGGAGCGCGTAGAGCAGCGTGACCAGCAACCGCGCGCCGGACGCGCCGATCGGATGGCCCAGCGCGACCGCGCCGCCGTTCACGTTGAAGCGGTCCTGGGCGATCCCGATCTCGCGCCGTACCGCCTCGACGCCCGAGAATGCCTCGTTCACCTCGTAGAGATCGACCTCGCCGGCGCCCCACCCGGCTTTCTCGAGCACCCGGGCGATCGCGCCCGAGGGTGCGAGGAGGAACAGGTCGGGCTCGCGGGCGAACTGCGCCTGCGCGACGATCCGCCCGAGGGGCCTGGCGCCGAGCGCGCGGGCGCGCGTCTCGCCGGCGACCACCAACGCAGCGGCGCCGTCGTTCAGCTTCGACGCGTTGCCGGCGGTGACGGTGCCGTCCGACTTGAACGCGGGCTTGAGCGCCGCGAGGGCCTCGAGCGACGTGTCGCGCGGCGTCTCGTCCTTC
>DASUSA010000179.1:0-2103 GCA_036375335.1 Candidatus Limnocylindria bacterium | reverse complement strand
GCGCGCTGTCCGGTGGCGACCGCGAGCGCGATGCGGGTCATCCGATCGACCGCGGCGCGCATCTGGTCGTCGCTGATCCGCGTGAACGTCCCGTCGATGACCATGTCCGAGACGAGGAGCAGGCAGCCGCCGCGCACACCCTTGAGGGCCGCGACCGTGAACAGCGCGGCCGCCTCCATCTCGACCGCAAGCACGCCGCGCTTCGACCAGCGCAGGTACTGGCCCTCGTCGGGGTTGTAGAAGAGGTCGCTCGAGGCGACCGGGCCGACGTGCACCGGCTGGCCCATCGCCTCCGCCGCGTGCACCGCGGCGTGGCTCAGCTCCCAGCTCGCCGTCGGGGTATGCGGCTCGTTCCCGACCAGATGCGCCGCCGTCGAATCGGCGGATACCCCGGAGATCGCGACGATGGTGTCGCCGAGCTTCTGCCCGAGCTGCAGGCCGCCGCATGTGCCAACGCGGATGAGCGTCTTCACGCCGAGCTGGATGAGCTCCTCGAACACGATGGTCGCGCCCGGACTACCCATTCCGGTCCCCTGCACCGAAACGCGTGTCCCCTCGTACGTGCCGGTGTACCCAAGGAGGCCACGCTCGGCGTTCACCTGCTTCGGGTCGGTGAAGTAGGTCTCGGCGATGTACTTCGCCCGGAGCGGATCGCCGGGCAGGAGGCAGGCCTCGGCGTAATCGCCGGGCTGGGCGCGTAGATGGATCGGCATCACTCCCCCTTGAACTGCTGCGAGTTGCCCATGAACGGCCAGACTCGCTCCTGGGCGATGGAGAGCAGCTGCTTGGTGTGGTTGCGGTCGTGCGAGATCCACTCGTGCAGGAGCCAGCGGACCTTGAGTTCGCCGACCTTCGGATGCAGGCCGCTGCGATCGAGGTCGCTCGGCTTCAGGGACCGTACGAGGTGCACCGAGTCGTGGCGCAAGCCGATGAACTCCATCCACAGACTGTCGGTGACCCGGGCGCAATCGTTGCGCTCCTTCTCGACCGCGTCCTGGTCCCAGGCCTCGAGCTTCGGACGGTCGCTGGCGAGGATGAGCCGGATCCGGCCGGCAAATCCGCGCTTCTCTGCCTCGACGATGTGGCCGACGACCTCGCGGGCGCACCAGTCGCTGCTCGCCGGGTGCCAGCTGGCGTCGTCGCCGAGCGCGTTGAGTTCGGCCTCGATGAGCGCGCAGCTCGCCTCGAGGTAGCCGGCGGCCTGCTGCGGATCGAACTCGGCCGTCATGCGCGCTTCGCCGCCCGCGGATCCATGCCCGCGACGATAGCCCAGCCGGATCGCGCGACCGTGCCGAACACGATGTCGTCGGGGCGGACCGGGACGCGATTCAGCTCGCGTCCGGTCGCGGCGCGGATCGCCGCGACGATCGCCGGCGTGCTCGAGATGGTCGGTGGCTCGCCGACGCCCTTCGCGCCGTATGGCGCGTCGGGATGTGGATGCTCGATCAGGTCTGTGACCACCGGCGGCATGTCGAGCGCGGTCGGGAGCAGGTAATCGGTGAACGAGGCGTTCTTCACCGCGCCATCCTTCAGGATGACCTCCTCCATGACCGCCAGGCCGAGGCCCTGAGCGATCCCGCCCTCGATCTGGCCGATGACCGCGACGGGGTTGATCGCCTTGCCGACGTCCTGCGCCGTCGCGACCTGCACCACGCTCACGAGTCCGGTCCCGAGGTCGACGTCGACGCTCGCCCGGTGCGCCGCGAACAGGAACGCGACGTGGCCGTGGTTCTGGGTCCCGTCGTTCAGCGACTCCGTCGGCTTGTGGCGGTACGTGATCCGCTGCTCGATCGGCGTGTCGAGGAGCTCCGCCAGCCGGTCGCGCGCGATCCCCCGGTCGCGCGCGCGCCGATCGAGCTCCGCGTTGACGAGATCGCACGCCGCCTTCACCGCGGCGCCGGTCATCCACGTCTGCCGCGACGCCGAGCTCGAGCCCGCCGAGCCGATCTGGGTGTCGGCGTTGTCCACGATCACGCGCTCGATCCCGAGCTCAGTGCGGGCGATCTGGAGCTGGATCGTGACCACCCCCTGCCCCACCTCTGCGGCGGCCGTGTGCACGTGCGCGACCGGACCGTCCGCGTCGTGCTCGAGCCGCACCCGCGC
>DASUSA010000178.1:0-3349 GCA_036375335.1 Candidatus Limnocylindria bacterium | reverse complement strand
GGTCGGAGGGGCGGTCGGCACGTAGATCGACGCGAGCGATCCGCGATCGCGGCGGTCGACCAGCACGAACCGGCCGCCGTTGCCCGCGACGAGCATCCGGGTGAGCTCAAGGTCGGCGTGCTCCGGCATCCCCGCGCCGGTGCCCACTTCGATGACCGCCTCGTCGCCCGACACCCGCGTCAGGACGGTGACGGGCTCGTAGGTCGAGAGCTCAAGGCAGCGGCCGATGAGGCTCGCGATCGCGTGACGGAGCCGATCGGCATCAGCGAGGACGCGGGGATCGCCCGACACCAGGCTCGGGAACACCCGGGTGCGATGGAGGGTGTCCTCCACGGCCTCGGACACCAAGGCGTTGAGCAGGACCGGCTGCCGCTCAAAGCGGAGCTCGTCGCTGCGGAGCTTTCCGACGGCGAGCAGATCCATCGCGAGGAAGTTCGCCTCGCGGACGTGGTGGCGCAGGCCACCGAACTGCGCGCGCAGCCCATCGATCGAGCCGCGGTCGAGCGCCTCCTCGAACGTGCGCGCGAACCAGCCGATCGCGCGAAGCGGCCGGGGGAGCTCTCGGTCGAGCATGCGCAGCAGCGCCGTCCGCTCGGCGTCGATGCGAATCCAGCGATGGCGCTCCTGGTATGCGCGATCCGTGACGAACGCGAGCGCCGCGAGCACGCCGAAGTCCGAGAGCCAGTTCCACGCCGCGACCGCGATCACGTCCGATGACGTGCTGCCGCGGAGCGCGGTGTCGACCGCGAGCTGGGCGCTTGCGCCGAGCAGCGCGAACAGCAGTCCTGCGCGCAGGCCGACCGCCCAGGCGACGAGGATCACGCCGAGCATGTAGAACTCGCTGAAGTCCACCTCGGCGGGCGTCAGAAGATCCAGCAGCGCGACCACCACGGTGATGATCACCGCAAGGACCAGCGCCGGCCGTGGATCGCGCCGCTCGGTGAACGCGCTCATGGGTGGAAGCCTCCCGTGGTCGGACACCCTAGCAGCCGGCTCATCCCTGCCCGGTAGCGAGCCGGAGGCAGACCAGCGCGCCTCGTATCGTTCGAGGGACGCACTGCTCTTCGGCCAACGCCCCGCACCGAGCGCCTCAGCGGCTCGCAGTCGTCCTCGTAGCCCTCGCCACGCTGGCCGGCGCTTGCGAGCCGGCGCCGAGCGGACAAGCAAGCGGCCAGCCGCCGACCCCAGCCCCGGCGGCATCGGCAGCGCCGACCGGAACGGGGCGACCCGTACCGACCCCCACGCCACCGAATGGACCGGATGCGCTCGTCTGCACCGAGCGCGTGTCGATCCCGGCGATCCCCGATGTCATCGGCATCGCCTGGTCGCCGGACGGGCGGACCCTCGCGATCGACCACATGGTCGTGCTCCCCTCGGCGGAGATCACGGGCTCACCCGAGGAGTTCTTCCTCGATGCGCTCGATCTTCCGACCGGCACGCTGCGGCCGCTCGGTGTCGGCGAGCGGCAGCAGTGGTCCGGGAGCGGGAAGTACCTCTCCTACTGGAGCTGGAACGGCGAGCTCCGCATTGTGATCGGCGGGCGGGTCATCGCCGACCTGCCGACCGCGACGATCCCGGACACCAAGTGGGTCGGCGACACGCTCTACTACTTCGCGAAGGACGAGCTCCAGAGCTGGACCGATGGGCAGATCCAGACGGTCTCGCATCTGCCCACCGATCTGATGCCGGCGTATCCCGCCGATGATGCGAGCTTCAGCGCCGACGCGGAGCGGTTCCTCATCACGCGCTACTCGCTGGACGGCACGGTCCATCGATTCGCCGGCGTGACCCGCACCGGCGCCGCGAGCGAAATCGACCTGCCCGATGCGACCTATACGGAATGGTCCCCGACGGGCGAGACCCTCCTGGTGCGCTACCCGGATCGCATCGAGCTGCGCGACGGCAACGCTGTGCGCAACGCGCCGCTCTCGCAGTTCGCGGGGCCGGTCCATCAATGGACGCCCGACGGCCGCACGCTCCTCCTCGGACCGGTCACCGCAGCGACGAGCGGCGACATCGTCTTCGACACGTTCACGGCGGTCGGCGCGGGCCCCTCGAGCGGCGCCGCGACGCTACCGAACCTGATCGGCGCGCGAGGCTTCAGTCCCGACGGCCGCTACTTCGCGGGCGACAGCCGGACCTCGCTCCGCAACACCCGGCTCGAGCTGTTCCGCTGCGGCACCGGCGGGTCGGCCAAGGCGACGCCGATCCCGGCCGCATCGGGATTCCCACCGGCCGACCTGCACTACCTGCGGCCCGCGGTCGGCGCGATCACCCAGATCATCACGCCGACCCACACCGGCATCGACATCGCAGCACCGCTCGGCTCCATCCTCGTCGCCGCGGACGACGGGGTCGTGACCGCGGTCGGCTGGGTGAACGTCGGTGGCCGCCGGGTCTGCGTCGGGCACGCCAGCGGGATCGAGACCTGCGACTACCACACGTCGGCGGCGCTCGTGCACGTCGGCGATCGCGTGGTGCGCGGCCAGCCGGTGGCGCTCGTCGGGCTCACCGGCATGACGACCGGACCGCACGTGCACTGGGAGGCGAAGGTCGGGACGCGGATCATCGATCCGCTGACGCGCTAGCCGGACTTGCCGGAGAGCCGCTCGAGCAGGACCGCCGGGATCACCCGCGTCGTCTTCTGTTCGTAGTCCTTGAAGCCTGGGTTGATCGCGGCGTGCCGGTCGTACAACCGGCGCCGTTCCGCGCCACCGCCGACCGGGATCGCCTTCGCGAGGAACTTCTGGTCACCGACCTCGACGGTCACCTCCGGATGCGCTCGGACGTTGTGGTACCAGGAGGGATGTGTCGGCGAGCCGCCCTTCGACGCGACGATCAGGTACCGATCGCCGTCCTTTGTGTAGACGAGCGGATGCGTGCGCTGCGCGCCGCTTTTCGCGCCGGTCGTCGTCAGCAGCAGCACGTCGCGGCCGGTGAACGGCCCTTCGGTGATCACGCCGCGGTTCTTGCGGAAGTGCGCGATCAGATCGTCGTTGAACGCCACGCCCTGTCCAACTGCTGGAGGGCGCCTGGGATTCCCTAACGGCTGAGCAGCCGGCCGCTCCAGATCCAGAACGCGGGTCCGAGGGCGACCGACGCGAGGCCACCGGTCACGAGGATCAGCGGCGTGGATCCGGCGACTGTCGCGAAGAACAGGAGGATGAGATCGACGCCGCCGGCGACGGCGAGCCGTGCGAAGTTGCGGGGAAGCGCGGCCGTACCGCGCGCGGTGAGGCCGAGGGCGAGCATCCAGATGCCGGCGAGCCCGAAGGTCGCGAAACCACGAGGATCGGTCGCCGAGAGATCACCGGCGGCGAGGCCCTGCCCCGCGAGGATCGCGGCGTAC
>DASUSA010000177.1:0-2950 GCA_036375335.1 Candidatus Limnocylindria bacterium | reverse complement strand
CATGTCGCCCAGGCGCGCCGACGTGATGAGGAGCACCGCGTACACGAGGCTGTAGGCGTTGAGCATCCAGAGGATCCCGTCGAGGGGCGCCTTCAGGTCGTCGACGATGCTTGGGATCGCGATGTTCACGATCGTGAGATCAAGCAAGGTCATGAACAGCCCGAGGCTGAATACCATCAGCACGAGCCAGGGATTCTTCTGCGATGCGTCTTTCATGGGTCCTCCGTCAGGTACTAGACTGGACTGTACCTGCTTGGGTCAGTATCTGCACGAATCAGAGATTTGCAAGGTGTCACCTGATACAGAGGGAGATGCCCGTGGCTTCCAAGCGTGCGCGCGCTGAGCTGCTGCAGGCCATCCGCAGCGGCTTCCAGCAGACCAGCGGGCAGTCCGTGCTGCTGAGCCAGGTCATCGCCGACAAGGTCGGGCTCGCCCCAAGCGATCTCGAGTGTCTCGGATACCTCGAGGACGGCGGGCCGATGACCGCGGGGCGGCTCTCCGAGCTCACCGGGCTCACCACCGGCGCGGTCACCCGGATGGTCGACCGGCTGGAGGCGGCGAAGTACGTGCGCCGGCGCAGCGATCCGGATGACCGACGGAAGGTGATCATCGAGCTCGTGCCCGGACGGGCAAAGGAGTTCGAACGGTTCTACGGCCCGATGGCCCGGGGCGCGACCGAAGGCCTCGCGCGCTACAGCGACGCGGAGCTCGCGCTCATCGCCGACCTGCTCGACGCGATGACCGTGTTCAGCCGGGGACAGATCGCGCGGATCGAGGCGCTCCCCGCCAAGCCGAAGCGCCGCCAGGTCCGGATCCACGGCCGCGCGCTCGGCAGACCGTGAAGATGGAGCTCTAGGCGGAGATCGGCGTCTGGACCACCGGCAAGGTGTGGATCGCACGCGGCACGAGCAACACTGACGCGCGCCCCGGCCGGCCGATGTGCTCGTACGCGATGTCGAGCGCCTCCTCCACGTCGACCGCGGCGCGCAGCTTTGCGAGCCGCACGATCTCGGGCGCTTCGGACGCCGCGACGACGATCTGGCAGTGCTGCAGCGTGAGGGCGACCATGACCGCGCGCTGCTCGCCGCCCTCGAAATGCCGCCGCGCGGCCTCGACCACGGCCGCAGGTGATTCGGCGCTCTCGAGCGCATGCAGGAAGCGCTGCTCCCCCGCTCCTTCGCCGGCGCCCTCGTCGAGCTTCGCGGGCAAGATGATCGATCCGCCCTCGCGCACGACGGGTGTCGGCGCGAAGCGAAGGTACGTCGCGGCGCGCGAGGCCTGGTACAGGTTCACGTCCTTCGGGGCGCCCACGCCTGCGATCGCGATGTCGTACTGCTTCGCGATCGGCCGGGTGTAGATCGCCGCCGCTTTCGCGACGAGTTCGGCGAGCACGGCATCCGGATCGCCCGAGGCCACCGCGACCACGCGCTCGCGGTCGTCGGTCACGACGTTGATGCAGAACCGCAAGCCCGCCCGCCGCGCGAGCTCGCGGACGGTCTCGTGGAACGGGTTGCCGTCGATGCGGCCCAGGCGAACGCCGGGGTCCTCGAGGAAGCGCATCCCGTGTGTCGCCGTGATCACCGGCTCGCCGCAGCAGCCGATGGCAACCGTCTTCCGTCCGCCCGAATAGCCCGCGTACTGGTGCGGCTCGACGATGCCGGTCGCTATGACGAGGTCCGCATCCTTGATGACCTGCTGGGTGAAGCCCGGCACGCCGTAGGGCGGAATGGATCCAAGGTCCGCCCACATCGCTGGATCGCGGCCGTTCGAGTCGGTGACCCGCACCCGCTCCGTGACGCCCGCGCCGAGCTTCTCGGTCTTCTCGGCGTCGGTCGTCGGCCGGTGGAGGCCGACGGCGACCATGATCGTGATGTCCGCATCGGCGATCCCCCCGGCGTTCAGCTCGTCGAGGAGCGGCGGGACCAGGACATCGTCCGGACAGGCGCGCGTGAGGTCGGTGACCGCGATGACCGCGCGCGGCCGGCGCGATCCGGCGGACAGCCTCGCGTCAGCCGCGAGCTCGCGCAGCCGCTTCGTGGCGAGGGGAGATCGAAGGCTCGCCCGCGCGGCCTGGGCGAGATCGCCGACCGGCATCGCCGGCGCGGACTCGACGACGTCCACGTCGAACCACGGCTGGACCATGAACTCGAGCTCTTCGTGACCGTAGGCGACGCGGAGCATCCGCTCGCCGCCGGGAGGCGCGTTCTGCACGGGAGTGACTCTAGGAGTCTTGTGCGTTCGTGCGACGGGGCCGGTTGTCCCGGCCCCGCCGGCCGGATCAGATCAATCGGAGGAGCCGAAGCACGATGAGGATGACGACGAGGACGAGCAGGATATGGATCCAGTTCCCGCTGGCCATCCCACCGCTCCCCACGACGGAGCTGCCGCCACCGCCGCCGTACAGTCGGCCGCGACCGAAATAGCCGACGAGCCAGAGGATCACCAGGACGATGATGATGAGCTCGATGATTCCCATTCGTACCTCCACGCGGCCGCCTCTATGAGCGGCCGCTTCGCCGAATGGGTAAGCACGGCCGATGCCGTCCGGGCCACGACCAAGAAATTGCAGAAGCTGGCCGCGCTCGGGGCCTATTTCCAACGGCTGGACGAGACGGACCTCGCGATCGCGGCGCGGCTCTTCGCCGGCGCGCCGTTCCCGCGGACCGACGAACGGGTGCTCTCGGTCGGGTGGCGCGCGCTCCTGGACGCAGTCATGGCCCGGACCGGCGCGTCAGGCGACGATGTCGAGGCCTCCTACCAGCGCCATGCCGATCTCGGCGACGTGGCCGCCGAGGTCGCGGAGCATGCCGCGATCCCGCCGATGCCGCCGCCGCTCACGCTCGGAGACGTCGCCGAGGCGTTCGATCGCATCGCCGCAACGCGCGGCGTCGCCCCGAAGGCCGAGCTCCTCGAGGCGCTGCTGGCGCGCGCCGAGCCAGCGGAGATCCGT